>JBILFS010000155.1:0-5423 GCA_044351455.1 Paludibacter sp.
ATAATCTCAAATGCTTCGTTCCGCAATGCACAAAACAATGCTTGCGATTTTAGAATATCGGCATCTGGAAGTGATATTTACATTAAAGAAATTAGCATTGAAATTGGAACGCTAAGTCCTGAATCAGAGCCTGTTCCAACGGTTTCAGCAAGCTCATATTCAGAGTTTATCGGCAAAACAGTAGCGGGTTACCAGGCCTGGTTTACTGCAGGCACTCCAACATCCGGTTGGGTACACTGGAATTTTAAAACAAGTGGAGCGCCGGGACCAGGAACCATGAGTTTCGAAGTATGTCCTGATGTTTCGGAATATCCCGAGGAATTACTCAAACCCACCAATTTTGCTCCAATGGGCAATGGAACTCCGTTGAAATTATTCACATCAACCGATCAACCAATTATGGATGTGCATTACAGGTGGATGAGAGAATACGGAATTGATGGTGCTGCTGTTCAGCGGTTTATTGGCAATATTGGCAGCTCAATCTTAAAATCGCCAAGTGCACCCATTTTGAAAATAAAACGGGCAGCCGAGGCTAACGAGCGCATTTTCTATATCTGTTACGACACTTCATCGTCGGGCATGGAAGTTATCTGGGATGAAACCATAAAAATGGATTGGGTGTATAATGTGGAGCAAAACGATCTTACAACTTCGCCAGCTTATGCCAAAGTGGGCAATAAACCGGTGGTGCAGCTTTGGGGAATAGGTATGAAAGGTGGTAAAAACCCGGGAACAGCTGCAGAAACGATTGCATTGATTGACTTTTTCAAAGCCCGTGGTTGCTATGTAATTGGTGGTACACCAAGAGGTTGGCGAACAGGTACCAACGATTCGAAAGGTGTTTCACAACCGGCTACTGTGCCCGGTGACAATGAAGATTTTTTATCTGTTTATGAGTCACTTAATATGATTTCACCCTGGATGCCTGGCCGAATTAGAGATCTTGCTACAGCAGATGCCTTATTGACAAGCACGATGACACCGGATAAAACCTATTGCGATGCTCGCAACATACAATATATGCCGGTAAATTTTCCTGGTTTTGGCTGGTCGCAATGGAACAATGGCGAACCAAACTCAGCTCCCCGAGCTGCAGGAGAATTTATGTGGCGACAAGCTACCAATATAAAAAAACTCGGAGCGCAGAACATGTATTTTGCTATGTTCGACGAATATGATGAGGGAACAGCCATCATGAAAAATGCTACCGACTGGAGTAATATACCTACCAACCAATATTTTCTGACTTCGAGTGCAGATGGTATCTGGTGTTCGTCAGATTTTCAGTTGCGTGTGGCCGGAGCTGCCGTGCAAATGCTCAAGGGTCAACGCCCTGTAACCACCAATGTCCCGGTGGCGCATTCAAATGGGCCAGTATATTACCGCAACAGTTTCGAAAGACGTACCACTAGTTACTTTTATGTGAATGATATAGCAACTAAAAATGGTACTTTCAACATTGATCCATGTTTTTACCAAAATGCCGAAATAAGCAGATTAAATGTATCGAGTCCGGTTTGCGAAATACAAACAACGAATCCTAAAAGTGGACTGTACTCTGTAAAAACATCTGGAACTTTGAGCTCAACAGGTCCTGCAAAGTTTGTTTACAAAATTGCCACTACCAAAATTGCGGTTAAACCTAACATGAATATTTCGTTTTGGAAAAAAACAGAAAATGATTATGGACGTTATGTTTCCCTTGATTTGAGATCAAAGAAAGGTGTGTTTTTAAGTAGTTCGTACACCGACCAAAATGGTTCAAGTATGAATCCTGCCACAGCTCGTGGCACAGTAGGTGCAGGCTGGGAGAAATTCACCTGCGAATTTGGAAAAGGTGTTTTGTTAGGCGATACTATTACCGATATTTACATAACATACGATCATGCAGGTGCTGGCACAACTACTTATTTAGCGTATTTTGATGATTTCTTAATTGAAGAAAATCAAAACCCAAATGCTATAAATGAAATTGCGGCTAATAATGTGTTTTCAGTTAGTCAATTGGATGGTAGCGGTTTACTCACTTTGAAAATGAAAGTGTCTGGAGATTATTTGATACAAGTATATGATGTTTCGGGAGTTCAACTACTAATCAAAAAATCAAACAACCAAACTGAAACCCTCGATTTAAGTGCTTATAGAAGTGGTGTATATATATTGAACATTACAATTAATAATAAAAAGTATTATCAGAAAATAGTGAAGACTTAAGAAAGAAAACATGAAAAAATCAAACATTATTCTTACCTCAGCAACCATTGTATCGGCTGCTATTCCTTTTTTTGTTTTTGCAAAAGAAAAACCCAAGCAAAGGCCTAATATCCTTTTTATTATGTCCGACGACCACGATTCGAAAGCTATCAGTGCCTACGGAAGTGGTCTAAATAAAACACCGAATATTGATCGGATTGCTCAGGAAGGAATGCTTTTTCGGAATTGTTTTGTGACAAATTCCATCAGTGGACCTTCGCGTGCAGCCATTATGACGGGGAAATTCAGTCATAAAAACGGATTTTATGATAATAGTGCCGGAACTGAATTTGACGGCTCGCAACAAACATTGCCCAAATTACTTCAAGGCGCAGGCTATCAAACAGCTATAATTGGTAAATGGCATTTGGGAAGTACGCCAACAGGTTTCAATTATTACAGCATACATATTGGACAAGGAACATACTATAGCCCGGAGTTTCTTGAACCTCAAGGTAAAAAAACATATACAGGTGCTTACGCAACGGATATTACGCTCGAAAACTCCATAAAATGGCTGGAAAAATCAGACAAATCGAAGCCTTTTTGCCTGATGATGCAGTTTAAAGCACCACATCGCAATTGGATGCCGGCAGTTGATAAGATGACAATGTACGAAGATCATTCATTTCCTGTCCCGGGCAATTTTTTCGATGATTATGAAGGACGACGAGCTGCAAAAGAACAAAAAATGAGCATAGAAAAAAGCATGAACTTGGGTGGCGATCTCAAACTGTTCGGTTATAAAAATACCGAACCGGGCGAAACACTCGACAATGAGCTAAAACGCATGACTCCAGCCCAACGTGCCGTTTTCGATAAAATCTATTTACCCATAAAAGATCAGTTTGAATCGGCAAATCTCACCGGAAAAGAGCTAACACTTTGGAAATACCAGCGCTATATGCGCGATTATATGAAATGTATTTCGTCGGTGGATGATAATGTGGGAAAAATGATTGATTACCTGAAAGCAAACGGACTATGGGAAAATACCATTGTGGTGTATACTTCCGATCAGGGTTTTTACCTGGGCGAGCATGGTTGGTTCGACAAACGTTTTATGTATGAAGAATCGTTTCATACGCCTTTGCTTGTTTCGTATCCGAAAATGATAAAAAAAGGAACTGAAACAAAAACTTTGGCTCAAAATATCGACTTTGCTGCTACCCTGCTCGACTTTGCGGGTGTGAAAATTCCGGCTGATATTCAGGGCGAATCGCTCAAACCCATTTTGTGTCAGACCAAACAAAAAGTGAGGAATGCCTTGTATTATCATTATTACGAATTCCCGATGCCTCATGCCGTTAAACGTCATTATGGCATTCGAACCGACCGGTATAAACTGATTCATTTTTACGACGATATCGATGAATGGGAATTGTACGATTTGAAAACAGATCCAACAGAGATGAAAAATCAAATCAACAATCCGCAGTTTGCAAAAATAAAACAAGCTCTGATGGTAAATTTACTCAAGCTTCAAAAGAAGTACGATGATACTGAACCAACGAAAAGTTATTTAAAATAAAATGGAGAAATAACTGAGGAAATTTGTTTGTATGATTTGAATGTTCATACTCATTATTATATTATCTCAAATAAACCATCATAAATAAAAATGAAATATCGTTTATACAGAAAGATCATACTCATTGTTACTATTGTTATTCAGATGGTTACGTCTAAATCGACAGCGAGTAATTTAACCAATTATGTCAATCCATTTATTGATACGCATAAATCACGTTGGTTTTTCTTTGCTTCTGCTGCGCGACCATTTGGCATGGTGAGCCTAAGCCCGGATACCTGGGTAAAAGGCGACTGGAAAGCCGGATATCTTTATGATACACTCTCTGTAAGATGCTTCTCGCATGTGCACGAATGGCAATTGTCGGGCATTCCTGTAATGCCGACAGTCGGAACTTTCAAAGGGCATTTGGGAATGGAGGCATATAAATCGTCTTTTAGTCATACCGACGAAGTAGCCCGACCCGGTTACCACAGCGTTTACCTGAAAGATTACAATATCCGCGCTGAGTTAACATCAACCTGCAGAGTGGGCTTTCACAAATATACATTTCCAAAAGATACAACTAAATATGTAATTTTCGATGTTGGCGCATATCTTGGACAGGCTCCTATGGATTCGGCCATGGTGCAAAAAATAAATGACTACGAAATAGCCGGTTATAGTTTAATGGCTTCCAATATTCGTCGGTCAAAACCTACCTATGTATATTTTGTGGCACGCTTTAACCAACCAATATCAAAATTCAGAACCTGGGAAAAAGGTCAGTTGCAAAATTTGCAATCGACAAGCATACAGGGCGCAGGAATTGGAGCCTATGTCAATTTCGATAAAAATCAGAGTAATACTTTGTTAATGAAAGTGGCCATTTCGTACACAGGCATTCAGCAAGCCCGTTTGAATATGAATAGTGAATTGGCTCATTGGAATTTCGACCAGGTTATTGCTGAGTCGAACAAGGAGTGGAACGATTATTTGAGCCGTATAAAAATTAAAGGCGGTACCGAAAAACAGCAAATCAAATTTTACACCGACCTTTGGCATGCTTTACTTGGTCGAAAAATTTGTAGCGATGTAGATGGAAAATACTGCGATATGACAGGAAAATCTCCTGCTATTCGTCAGATTGAGCTTGGTGCCAATGGCAAACCGAAACACAATCAATATAACTTTGATGCATGGTGGGGAAGTCATTGGAATTTGAATGTACTTTGGTCGATGGTTTATCCTGAGATTATGGATGAATTTTGTGCCAGTATGGTGGAAATGTATAAACATGGCGGCTTAATTCCCCGGGGTCCATCGGGAGGAAATTATACCTATGTAATGATAGGCGACCCTGCTTCATCGTTCTTTGCTGCGGCATACAACAAAGTAATACGCAACTACGATGTACAAAAAGCCTACGAAGGTCTTTATAAAAATGCTTTTGTAGGAGGAATACGCGACCGGGCCGGTTACGAAATTTCGGAAAATCCCCAAGGTGGCGGCATGTCATATTACCTCGAACGTGGCTATGTGCCCGAAGGCATTGAAGGCAAAGGAATGCATCTTGATGGCGCTTCTATGACGTTGGAATATGCCTATCAGGATTGGTGTGTTGGTCAATTGGCAAAAGCACTTGGGAAAAATGCGG
>JBILFS010000104.1:0-6782 GCA_044351455.1 Paludibacter sp.
GTTTACTTCAGGTCGTTTCAACCCCGGATTTTCTGATAAAGTATCAGCTTATGCAGGTAACCTGTTTGTGAAATTCCATGGATTAGAATCATTTACAACCATCGAAACAGGAAGTGGTCGTTCACGCACAGAAACAACAGGAGAGCGCAATTTCACTCAACTCGCCACTGATCTTATCTTCAGGTTTGGTGCTGATGAAAATTTCTGGGTAGGTGCCCGTTACAACACGGTAACCGGACAACTTTTCAATGGAACTGCACTTCCTGCACTGACTCAGGTAACTCCTGCTTCTCCAACATATACAGGTGCACCGGCTGTTACAACAAAAGTTGACTTTGCTGCACGTGGTAAAGGCATGTATGATGTAACAATCAATCGCCTTGCATTTAGTGCTGGCTGGTTTATTACTAAAAACGTAATGGCTAAGGTAGAGTATGTGACTCAGGATTATAAAAACTTCCTGTATAACGACATTCGCAGCAATGCAAATTTCAATGGATTTGTAGCTCAGGCTGTAATCGGCTTCTAAATACCCGAATTTAAATATCATCCGGGAGGTTTTTTCATACATTGGCATGAATTAACCTCCCGTTTTTTACTTTAAACTTTAAAAAACACTTTTGAAGGTTATGATGAGTCGCATTCTAATTCTATCAATTCTCATCCACGTAATTGTGATTGCCATGGCACAAAAACAAATCAATGTGGAGATTTCAGACCTGAGCGAAGTAAATATTCTTGGCACATCTAACATCATTCCTTTTCGTCTGACTCAAAAAATGGCTGGTTTTACCGGCAAACAGCAGACTGTTTATTATAACCGGACAGGAAACAGAATCTTCATGCCCGAAAACAGCATTGCAATTCCCGTTCAGGGATTTGAATCAGAAAATAAGATGGCATTGCGTGACTTTAAAAAGCTGGTAAATTCAAAACAGTTTCCAAAAATCGTGTTGGTTATCAAACAATTTCATTTTCTCTGTAACATAGCCCATGAAAATAAAATATCCTTGCCGGTTGAAATTACAATTGCCGACCATACAAAACCCTATCAGGTAACTCTTGAAACACATATAAAAGACCAGATACTGCATATCAGGGGAGTCAGACGGGTTAGCATCAAAGATTTCGGACTGGTACCACCTGTAACCATGATGGGATTAATCCGGGTAAGCGAATGGATTGAAATTCAGATTAAAGCTGAATTTAAAATTGCGCAATATCTAAATGAAAAGCTCCAAAATACAATAGAGAAAATACCGGGAAACCCCGCCCGGGGTTAACATATAAACATGTACACCTTCCGGCTCCCGAATAATACCTCATAGCCGTCAAGTAAATCTTTTAAATATTTTGTCCGTAAGACATAAATCTTGGTAGCGTATTTGGACAAAGGTTTACCTGTTATAGAAATTCATTGGGTTCAAATCACATCCCAATCTATTTTTTATTCTAAATTCCGCATTCCTTTGCCCGTTAGGGCATATATGTTGGTAGTAGTTTAAGTTGAATGAAAGCAAAAAGGCCGGTTTCCCCGAAAGAAAACCGACCTTTTGCTTTTATAAACTAATCTAAGAAAATTATTTTTTCACTTCATCCTTATCGGCTTTCTTCAACGATCTCTTATAGAATTCATAAGTAATCGGAGAAGCTATAAAGATAGAAGAATACGTACCCACTGTGATACCAAATAACATGGCGAACACAAAGCCACGAATGGTTTCACCACCAAAGATGAAAATGATGATCAATACAATAAGAGTACTGAATGAAGTACTAAAGGTACGACTCAGGGTATTATTAATCGCATCGTTCATGATTGTCATTCTATCGCGTTTCGGATACAATTTGATATACTCCCTGATTCTGTCGAATACAATCACAGTATCGTTCACAGAATAACCGATTACCGTTAAGATTGCTGCAATAAACGACTGGTCTATTTCCATGGAGAAAGGAAGAATATCCCACAGCAAAGAGAAAACTCCAAGAGTAATGATTGCATCATGCGCCAAAGCCACAACTGCACCCATAGAATAACTAACGTTTCGGAATCGCATCAGGATATACAACCCAATGGCAAGGATTGAAAATAAGATTGCCCAGACAGCAGCTCTTTTGATATCATCGGCAATGGTTGGCCCTACCTTCTGAGAGCTCATTATATTGCTATCCACGAAAGTCTGTTTTGAAGTATTCTTGAGCAGAGGTTTCAGTCCTTCATATAAAAGGCCTTCAATTTCAGCATCTACCTTCTCACTGTTATCGTCAATTTTGTATTTGGTAGTGATTCTCACCTGATTCTCGTCACCGATAGTAATTACAGTAACAGGAGTTCCATCGAAAGCATCAGCTAAAAGCGATCTTACATTTTCAGGTTTAACATTCTCATCAAATCTGACTATATAATTTCTACCTCCGCTGAAATCAACCCCCAAACTAAAACCTTTGGTAAAGAAAGAAACCAGGCTGATAGCAATCAAAGTACCCGAAATGATGTATGCAACTCTTCTGCCGCCGAGGAAATTAAGTTTCGCGTTCTGGAACCAGCCTTTGGTAATAGAAGTTGAAAATGGAAGATCCTTTGCTTTGTTTTTTGACGCATAAAGTTCAAGCATCAATCTGGTTAAGAATACAGCAGTGATAAAAGAAGTTATGATACCAATAATCAAAGTATTTGCAAAACCTTTGATTGGGCCTGTACCAAACACGGCAAGCACAATACCTGTGATAAGGGTTGTAACGTTCGCATCAATAATGGCAGAAATAGCACCCTTGAATCCATCTTCAATGGCTTTCTTCATGGTTTTACCGCCCTTCAACTCTTCTTTGATACGCTCATATATCAACACATTACCATCCACAGCCATACCGAGCGTCAACACAATACCCGCGATACCCGGAAGCGTAAGCACGGCTGAGAAAGAAGCCAGAATACCCATCAGGAAGAACACGTTAATAAACAATGCGATATCTGCAATTAATCCCGGAATAAAGCCATAATAGAACATCATATAAGCAAGCACCACGAGGAATGCAATGAGGAAAGAAATAAGTCCGCTATTGATTGCATCCTGACCCAAAGTAGGACCAACCACGTCTTCCTGAATAATACGTGCAGGAGCAGGCATTTTACCTGACTTAAGCGTATTTGCAAGGTCTTTTGCTTCTTCAACAGTAAAGTTACCGGTTATCTGCGACTGACCGCCTGTAATTTCTCCGTTAACAGTCGGAAATGAATAAATATAACCATCCAATGCAATAGCAATTGATTTGTTTATATTTTCCTTGGTCATACGACCCCAGATTTTTGCACCTTCATTGTTCATCGACATCGACACATTCGCATAAGCAGAAGTCTGAGCAAAGTCGGCACGTGCATCAGTTACAGATTCTCCGGTAAGCGGAGCCCTGTTATTTCTGTTTGTTTTAATTGCAATCAACTGATAAATATCTCCACGTTCGTTGATAGGTTTGACAGTCCATTTCAATGCAAGATTAGCAGGAAGTACTTCCTTGACTGCTCTTTGTGCAAAATAAGCATTGATTGTTGCAGTATCTTTGTAATGCGCATAACCCACCACAGGACCACGGCTAAACTGACCGGTTTCGATTCCCGGGATCTGAAGAACTGCTAACAGCGGATGATCTTTTTTGAATTGTTGTTGCAATTTAACACTATCAGTTTCAACAGCTTTGTCTTTCTTGAGAGCGGCTTTCAAACTATCCTGTTTAGTAACCGGAGCCTTTGGTTTAGCTTCAGCAGCTTTATCCGCAACTACAGCAGCAGTTGTATCTTTCACTACCGATCCTGAAGCCAGAATTTTGTCAGCCTCCATTAAATTGTTAGCAATCTCAATCAGATCAAAAGTTTCCCAAAACTCAAGATTGGCAGAACCCTGTAAAAGTTTACGAACACGTTCAGGTTCTTTAACACCCGGAAGTTCGATGATAATGCGACCTACATTGTTATTATCACGCTGGATATTAGGCTGAACAACACCGAAACGGTCGATACGGGTACGCAATACATTGAAAGAATTGCTGATAGCAGCATCAATTTCACCACGCAAAACAGCGATTACTTCTGCATTAGTGGATTTAAGAGAGATTTGCTCCTTCAATTCCATTGTACTGAAGACGGAAGCCAATTGACCGCCCGGATTTATCTCTTCGAAAGTTTTTACAAACAAATCAAGATAATCCTGTTGACTGTTGGTTTTTTGAAGTTCACTTGTTTTCTGAAGTGCCTGTACAAATTCAGGTGAATTATTATATCCTGAAAGCACTCTTAAAATATCCGCAACGGATACTTCAAGGGTAACATTCATCCCGCCTTTCAGGTCAAGACCCAAATTGATTTCTTTTTCACGACATTCTTTGAGGGTATAACCCAGATAAACCTTTTCTCCGGATAAAGAATCCAGGTACTGATACTCCTTCATTTTGTCACCACCGGCATATTCTACAGCTTTGTTGGAGTAGTAACCCGTAACAACTGAAAAAGAAAGGTAGAACAAACTCACTAAGGCCAGCAAAATTGCCAGAACTCTTACAACACCTTTGTTTTGCATGGAAATTTCAATATTTAAATTTTAATTACTATTTTATTTTTAAAACGAGCGCAAATATAATATTTTTTTTTGAAACTTAAACTATCACACAGTCAGTATTAATCAGAAGAAAGCCCTATTTTTAACTTTAATTCAAATAAACAGTCAATTTTGGTTTTGCAGAAAAAAAATCAGGTTAATTTCAAAAACTATTTGGTACTATGAAAAATTGTATTACCTTTGCAGTCCAATATCGCGGAGTGGAGCAGTGGTAGCTCGTTGGGCTCATAACCCAAAGGTCGTTCGTTCGAGTCGGGCCTCCGCAACACTGAAAGCTGTCTATTAAAACAATAGGCGGCTTTTTTTTGCCTTCTCAAATAAATATAAAAACAATAAAACCACATAAGTAACATAAGTTATCATTAGCAATTTCTGTACTGACAATTTTCACACTGAGAAACCGACAATCATAATCATAAGACTAATTATGACATCCATTAAACAGAAAGCGCAGAAAAACAAAAACTAATGTTAACTTATGTTACTTATGTGGTTTAATTATAAAGTATCGGTTTACAAGTTAATTTACCCGAAACCGCTGGTTACCGTTTTTAAAGAAATCCACAATTTGTTTTGCAGCAGCGATACCTGCATTGATATTGGCTTCAGAAGTTTGAGCACCCATTTTCTTAGGAGTTGAGAAATACCTGTCGGCAAATTTCTCCATCATTTCGTCGTGGTTACCCGGTGTGATATCAGTCAGATATTTAAAATCAGCACGTTCAGCCATCAACTGCACCATTTCCTCTTCATTGATTACCTCTTTGCGGGCAGTATTTACCAGTACAGCGCCTTTAGGCATCAATGCAAGCAATTCTTTGTTGATAGATTTTTTTGTTTCAGCAGTAGCAGGAATATGCAATGAAACAACATCACAGGTTTCGTACAATGCTTTTTCCGAAGCAACAGGAATTACCCCATCGCTCTTGATAGCCTCATCGCTACAGAACTTATCAAAAGCATAAAGTTCCATGCCAAATCCCTTTGCTATGCGGGCAACATTGCGACCTACATTTCCATAAGCATGAATACCCAGTTTTTTATCTTTCAATTCAGTTCCTGAAGTACCATTGAAA
The DNA here is from genome assembly GCA_044351455.1 of Paludibacter sp. Lineage (GTDB taxonomy): Bacteria > Bacteroidota > Bacteroidia > Bacteroidales > Paludibacteraceae > Paludibacter. Next base: position 5,690 of record JBILFS010000104.1, read on the forward strand.
AAATTACGTTTTGCATATACAAGCATTCCAAAAACCAGTTCGGCAACCGCATTTGCATTCTGTCCGGGTGTATTCATCACACAAACATCAGCTGCAGTGGCAGCAGCAAGGTCAACATTATCATACCCGGCACCAGCGCGAACAACAATTTTGAGATCTTTTGCGACTTCAATCACATCAGCATCAATGATATCACTTCTGATGATGATTGCATTTGCATCAACAACAGCATCGAGTAACTGTTGTTTTTCAGTATACTTTTCCAGCAGAGCCAGTTCAAAACCTGCCTCTTCAATTTCTTTTCTTATACCATCTACTGCTACTTTAGCAAAAGGTTTATCTGTTGCAATTAATATCTTCATGATGATTTGGTTTTAAAACAAAAGGACACTTTCAGGGCGTCCTTCTATCCTGTTATTTTACATGTAATTTTTCAAATTCCTGCATGCAATCAACCAAAGCCTGAACGCTTTCGATTGGCATCGCATTATAAACAGAAGCTCTGAAGCCACCTACAGATCTGTGACCTTTGATACCGATCATTCCCTTTGCAGTTGCAAATTTCTGGAAATCAGCTTCCAGAGCAGCATATTCAGGATTCATTACAAAGCAGATATTCATTCTTGAACGATCTTCTAAGGCAGCAGTACCAACAAATAAAGCATTGCGGTCGATTTCGTTATACAACAATTCAGCCTTGGCTATATTCAATTTTTCCATGGCAGTAACCCCACCATTTGCTTTGATCCATCTCAAAGTAAGCATTGCACTGTAAATAGGCAATACCGGAGGCGTATTGTACATAGAACCATTTTCAGCATGAACTTTATAATCAAGCATAGAAGGAATGTGACGACTAACCTTACCAAGCAATTCATCCTTAACAATAACGAAAGTAACACCGGCAGGAGCAAGATTTTTCTGTGCACCACCATAGATTACTCCATATTTCGACACATCAACAGGTCTTGAGAAGATATCAGATGACATATCAGCGATTAATGTCACAGGAGAATCAAGATCAGTAAGAATTTCAGTTCCAAAAATAGTATTATTGGTAGTGATGTGAAAATAATCAGCATCAGTAGGAATA
>JBILFS010000113.1:0-6466 GCA_044351455.1 Paludibacter sp.
TCAGTGAGCCCGACAAAGGGATGTATGATGCCATACACAAAGGTTTTTTATTAGCTGATGGAGATATTATTGCATGGTTAAATGCTGATGATCAATACTTTCCATGGACTTTTAATACTGTTTCACAGATTTTTTCAGAAAACAAACACTTAGATTGGATAACAGGTCAGAATGCGTATGCCGACACAAACGGTAATCTTGTTAAGATTTACACTCATCCGGGATCGAAACCATCATCCTATATCAACAAGGGTTGGTTCAGACAAGAAATTTTTGGCTATTTGCAACAGGAAAGCATGTTCTGGAGAAGGGATTTATATTTCAAATCTGGTGGATTAGATTTAAACTATCGCTATGCAGGCGATTTTGATTTATGGAGAAGAATGGCAAATTATGCTGAACTATTTACTGTATCTGTTCCTCTCGCTATGTTTATGATAAGAAACGACAGTTTGTCAAATGCCGGAAAGAATAAATATGAAGATGAAGTTAGAAAATCATGCAGTAACAACAAAGCATATCCAGGCTTCTGGTGGAGATTTTCACTAAACAAGTTGGCATTAACACATTTATTAAGACAAATGACGATATGCAAATCAGGTATATGTTATTATAGTAGTAAAAAGAAGCGTTTTATTACTGCCTATACAAAAAGGAAAGTCTCAAATAACTCTTTATCAGAATTATATTACGAGTTTCTTCTCAAATAGATCAAATTTTATTAAATCTTGAGAAAACGTTCTTATTCTTAAGTTTGATAATATATGATCCCTTCACGAGTGTACTAACATCAATTTTTTGATTTTGAATTATGTTATCAACTTTAAGAATTAATTGTCCACTTATATTAAATATCTCAATATCTTCAGAATATTCACCAATTACATTTATAAAAATATGGTCTTTTGAGTTTGTTGGATATACAAAGCCTGATAATTTTTCTTTCATTTCATTATTACCACTATCTACTTTACTGAATGTTCTGAACCATTCTCCAAGCTCATAAACTGATTGTTTAAGATTCCATTTCCTGCCGGAGTATTTAAACTGAGCCAAATTAGGCCCAAAGTATTCAGGCGTATGAATTCCGTCCGGCATTTCCTCAAGCTCAGCATACCCCCCTGATTCTCTTACAATATTTATATATTCTTTTGTGTAATTCAGATCAACCAAGGTATCATTTACTGGATGCCAGAATTTCACAGGACAAGGATACTGGTTAATCTTCGTAATTTTTGTACGAACATACTCCAAAGGATCATAATCTCCTACTTTTTCTTTTTCATAATTAGCATTTAACAATTCTGTTATGTTTCTTACGTCCTTCATTTGAAAAATTCTAATGATGTTTGCTCTGTTTTGCAATTTATAGAATTCGCCACCGCTATTTGCTCCAAGGCCCAGATTCCATGCATTCTCTTTTATTGAAAGCAATGGAGACATTCCTCCCTGAGCTCTTACAGGGATAACTCTCGAATGCAGGGCGATGATCGATGCAATTAACCCCCCATTAGAGCTTCCTGTCACATAACAACCAGTACTATCGATATTATAATTTTTAATTGCAAATTTGTAACCTTCTTCATATGATCTCAAGGCAATATAACTGCCTACGGTCCGATTGTGATCTATTTTTTTTCTTTTAGAAAATGATTCAGGCATTCCTGCCATATCAAGTACCGCATACCCCTGGTATATAAAATACATATACATCTCATATGTTTCCATTTGGGAACCGGAAGAATTTACAGTGCCGCCACCACCATGACAACCAATAACCAATGGAACAGGTTTACCATTTACAGAATATTGTGACGGTAATATCAAAACACCCCAGTCTTTTTCCAAAACAGGTGTTGAAATATAATCCGGATATGCAGTATTTACTTCAACCTCAAACCGAATTGGACTTTCCAGTGAGATTTCAGGAATTGAAGTTTGCGACTGCAATAGTAGAATATTAATAAGTAGTAAAATAACTACTCCTGTGAATTTCATGATATATTATAAAAACTTTAACTATAATTCATTAGCAATGTAATACTTCGAATCAGGATTTTTGTTAAAAAACTTTTCTATTTCCATCTCTCGTTTTGGATCAAAAATTCTGACAATATTTGATCTGATAAGTTTTGCCGGAATTCCACCAATCAATGATTGAGAAGGAATATCAACAGTATAATCTCTGTTACAAAGACTATTTGATCCAATTATCAGATATTGGTTTGTTTTTGTCCCTTTCATGATAGTAGATCTGTTGCCAATCCAGCAAAAGTCATCGATAAAAATCTCACCCCTTAAAGGCGCTACTTTACCGGTTATTGTATCCATTGTATAATGGTAATTCGTGTCTGCGAGTTGTGACTCATAACCAAATCTAACCCAAGAACCAATCGTAACTCCTTTGGATACAATCAATTTGGTTTGATTCCCAAAATAGACATTATCACCAATTTTCAAAACAGCATTTCTTAAAACAACAACAGAATAATCAAATCCAAAATCAAAATGCCCATTAATAACAAATTCGCCATCAAGCGTTAATTCTGCAGTATTGGTATTTCTTCTAATATACTCATGACATTTTCCAAAATTTATCATACCATAACTGACATCACAGTTCAATTTTACTGAACCATTCAAAGAATGAAACTTAACTTTACCCCAAAATAAAACAGGTAATTTAATTGCCTGTTTATATGGGAGAAACCTGAAATTAAACCAAATTGACTTTATCCAGTTAATTGTTCTGAATCTCCAAAAATTATGTTTTAATTTTTCTACTCTTTCAATTAATTTCATCGCAAAAATATATTATTTTATTCAAAAAATTACTTTTTTAATAATTTTTTTGTAATTATTTCAATTATTCCCATTCTTTTATTAAGTTCATTTACAGAGAATAACAATGTTATTAGTATAACTATTATCCCGGATGAATATCTGAAAATCGATGAATCGATAAACGAAATACCCATTGCAATAAAGCATAACCCTCCACCAAAGAACATTATTTTGTATAAGTCAGCTTCAAATCTAAAACCATATCGCTTTCGGGTTATTATGATTAACGAAACAAAATGAATAACATAATTTATTAAAAATGAAATTCCAATCCCGGTTAATCCCCCTACCTTATAGCCTATAATATTATTTATCAGGAATATAGAATTAAAAAGAATTGCAGTTGTCATAAAGAGTCTGGAGTCATTCCTTGCAAAAAGTATAAAACCCATCGACCATGATACTGCTCTGAAAAACATTCCGAGTATTGCCCAAATAGTCATACTCTCAATTGTCAAAAACTTATCACTGTAAAGCAATTCAATCAATAATCCGGAAAACACAATAAATATTACAATTACCGGAACTAAAATTAACAGTGCAATTATTGCTTGTTTTGTTACCGTCTTTATTACCTGAGTGATATCATCCTGAATTGCAGACAATCTTGGAAAATAGTCTGTTGCCATCGCAGTAAAAACTAATCCCACATAATTTTCGACAATCGCAAATCCTGCGTTGTAAAAACCAACATCATCTAATCCTCCTGTGCGACTAATAAAAATCCTCACAACATAAGATGCAGCAACGCTTAATAATGTACTCAAACTCACAAGAAAACCCATTACAATCATGTTTTTCCCCTGAGACACCGAATCGAGGATTCCAACCTTTACGTGTTTATACTTAATTTTTGAGCTATAAAACCAGGCAAAAAGGTAAGTGACAAAAGAACTTCCAATTAATGCGGGAACTATCCCCTTTACGCCTGCGAAATAATACAAAGGTAAACTTACAATTAATGCAAAAATACTTCCGGCAATATTGGCTTTCGCCAAAAATTCAAGTTTCCGAAGACCTTGAAGAACAACTAATTTTCCATTAGTTAATTGATTTAGAATAATTGAAATTGATAGCCAGATAAATGCAAACGAGTAGTCATTACTCCCAAACGTAAGTTGACTTAATAAACCGGAAAACACAATCAACAGAATTGCACCTGATAACGCAGTTAACAGAATTAATATTCTGAAAACAGATAATGTTTGTGAGATTTTCTCTTCGTTTTGTGATGCATTTACTGAAGAAATATCTCTTACAGCACTTGTCGACAGCCCCATATTAGTGAGATTACTTACAAGTTCTAAAGTGGAATTAAGTAAACCCATGATTCCCATCCCTGATGGGCCAAGTAATATAGCAACTACTTTAGATCTGATTACCGAAATCAGAATCTTTACAAACTGAACCCCTCCAAACAAAGAAGTAGCTTTGAAAACTTGCTGATAGGTTTTTTTGTCAGTCATTACTTTAAAGGATTCTACGGACAAATCTGGCAGGATTCCCGACCCACAATTCCCCGGATGGGACATCCTTAGTTACGACACTACCTGCTCCGATCATGGCTTTCTCTCCAATTTTAATACCTCCCAGTATTGTTGAATTTGCTCCTATCGATGCACCATTCTGAATTATAATTTGCTGAAATTCTTTTGGATACTCCTTTGATCTGGGAAATTTATCATTTGTAAATGTCACATTGGGACCAACAAACACATTATCTTCTATTCTTATTCCATCCCAAAGATATACACCACACTTAATGGTAACATTATTGCCAATGATAACATCATTTTCAATAAATGTATGGCTATTAATATTACAGTTGGTTCCTATTCTTGCATCTTTAAGAACTATGGCAAATTGCCATATCCGGGTATTTTCTCCAATAGATGTTGATTGCACATCTGCAGAGGAATGAATAAAGACAAGATTTTCCATTTTTATTTGAAATTATTCAATGCATCTACCACCTTGGCAGCTTCATCAATTGATAGTACCGGACTAATTGGGAGACTCAGTACACTTTGATGAATCTTTTCTGTTATGGGTAGATGTAATGAATTATAATTTTTATAACATTGTTGATGATGTGGAGGAATTGGATAATGTATCAGAGTCTGAATACCCTTCTCACTTAAATATTTTTGCAGCCTTTCTCTTTCATTGGATCTTATAACATAAAGGTGCCAGACATGAGAATCATCATCAGGCATTTCAGGTAAAACGATATTTTTATTGCTGATGTTTTTATTATAATAATTTGCAATTGCCCTTCGGGCATCGTTTTCTTCATCAATATGCTTTAATTTTACAGAGAGAAAAGCTGCCTGAATTTCGTCCATTCTACTGTTTAATCCCTGAAATTCATTAATATATTTAACAGCAGAGCCATAATTCGCAAGTGCTCTGATTATACGGGCTAATTCAGCATCCTTTGTTGTAACTGCTCCACTATCACCAAGGGCACCAAGATTTTTTCCGGGATAAAAACTATAGCCTGCAGCATCACCTAAATTACCGGTTCTGACACCTTCCCATTTTGCTCCGATGGCCTGAGCGTTATCTTCAATTATTTTTAAGTTGTATCTTTGAGCAATTAATAATAACTCATTCGACCAAACAGCCCTACCGTATAGGTGAACCACCATTATAGCTTTTGTTTTCGGTGTAATTGCTGCCTCAATTTTTGAGATATCAATGTTATATGAATTAATGTCGGGCTCAACAAATACAGGTTTAAGCAAATTGTCGGTAATTGACAAAACAGAGGCAATATAGGTATTGGCAGGTACAATTATTTCGTCACCATCTGACATAACCCCCATTTCTTTATATGCTTTTATAATTAGTCTGAGGGCATCCAAACCATTCGCACAAGCAATTGCATGAGAAGCACCAGCATATGAAAGCAATTGTTTTTCGAATTCAGCAACTTTATTTCCCAACAAATACCATCCGCTATCAATAACTTCTATAGCAGCTTTTTTTAATTCATCAGCATATAAAGCATTTATTTTTTGTAAATCTAAAAATTTAACCATTCTTATTTAAATAATCGGAAATTTGATTTAATGTGAATCTTTGCATATCTGCACCTCTGTTCCATGCATTTTCCCATTCAACACATAAGTTTATGGAATCCTCAACACTTATTACAGGTTTCCAGTTTACAAATTCTGAAAAATTCATACTATTTGTAAATAGTTGACTATTGCTAAGTACGGGTTCTTTTGTGTCACTAATAATTTTTATATAATCAAACGACTTTTTAAAGATATCACATATATTTTGTTCGCTGAGTATGTGCGATTCGCCGGGAAATAATGAAATATCTTTACTGTTGATTGTATTGTCTGTGTAATAGTCTTTTATTATCTGAAGTAACCCGTTGATAAGATCCAGAATATGAACAATCTTATGTGTTTCGTTATTAACAATTTCTATGATGTCATTTCTCTTGAATATCAACTTGCTTAACTCATTTACCAAACTAAGACCAGACCAATCACCACCTCCCATCACTTCAGATGAATTCAGGTTTAAATATAGTTTTTCATCATCTTCATAAGCTAATCTATAGCCTTTGGTTAAATACGCAGCAGAAACAAAGCTTCCTCTG
>JBILFS010000105.1:0-6713 GCA_044351455.1 Paludibacter sp.
AGTAATAGTAACACAACAATCCAGGGTGCCGGGATAACCTTCTTCACCATCCGGAGATTTGTAGTTCATACAAATTTCATTATCCGAAAGTTCGATTACTTCCCATACTTTGGCATTAAAACCAACGATACCGCCATGCAGGGCATTGCCTCCATTGTTTTGAGCGAGGGTATACTCAACACCGTCTAAGGTGAATTTTCCATCCTTGATGCGATTGGCAAACCTGCCACAGGTACAACCAAAATATGGCTCCTTGTCGATGTTTTCCTGCAGCGTATCGAATCCCTGCACCACATCTTCAAAATTTCCGTTGCGGTCTGGTGCCATTACACGGATGATTTTAGTGCCATAATTGGTTACTTCAACGGACATGCCGTTTTTGTTTTTGATGGTATAGAGACTAACCTCTTTACCGTTGATATTGATTTTTTCCATTTTAATATTTTTTAAACCACAAAAGGAACAAAAGGAAGACTAAGAAAACACAAAAGTATTATATCTAATTTCTTGTTTTTATTGTATTAATTAAATTTTTAAACCACAAAAGGAACAAAAGGAAGACTAAGGGAACACAAAAGATCAATCTTCCAGGCTTTTGTAGAGGTGATTTACGTAAGTTGCAATTCCATGTCTGTATAAATTATCGACATTAAAATTGATCAGAATCCCCTTTGGGACCTTTAATACTTTCATATAGGTCAATAACTGAGCTTCGTGAACCGGCAATATTGATTCGACCGATTTCAGTTCTACAACAATTGAGTTATTTATCAGAAAATCACATCTTAAACTGACATCAAGTTCATGTCCTTTGTATTTTAAAGGTACAGCTAATTCAGAATTGAAATTAATTCTCCGTATATTTAATTCATAAGCAAAGCATCTATGATAGACACTTTCAAGCAATCCCGGACCTAAATATTTGTGGACTCCAATAGCAGCCCCATTAATTTTATAGGTCAGGTTCAACAAATCAGATTTAGTCATAGTTTTAAAAAAGAAAATATTACCACAAAAGGAGCAAAAGGGAGACTAAGGGAACACAAAAGATTAAATATATTTGTTGGATGTCCAAACATTTTATCTTATTTGCAAGAGGAGTAAATAGAAACCCAAAAAATTAAGTATTCAAATAATTCCAGATTAATTTTTAGAATTATTACTTTTCATATTCTTTTGTGTTCCCTTAGTCTCCCTTTTGCTCCTTTTGTGGTTTTAAAAAATATTTCCTTTTGTTCCTTTTGTGGTTAAATAAAAAAGTATTAAGCCAGGCGCGTAGCCCCATCCCCAATCTCCGCAATATAGAAATCAGGTTTGATGCCAATCTTTGCTTCGTAGGCAGCTCCTACTTTGGCAATGAATGTGTCGATGGCTTCATCTTTTACCAATGATACAGTACAGCCACCAAAACCTCCACCGGTCATGCGCGACCCGATAACGCCTTCAATTTTCCAGGCTTCTTCGGCCATACAATCCAGTTCAGGACCAGTCACTTCATAATCATCACGCAAAGAGGCATGTGAAGCGTTCATCAGCTGACCGAACAAGGTTAAATCGCCGGCTTTCAGTGCTTTTACGGCATCTGCAGTGCGTTGTACTTCGCCAACTACGTGGCGGGCACGTTTGTGAGCGATAGGATCAGTAATTGCGGTTTCAATGGCTTTGAAATCTGCTTCTGTAAGTTCTGCAAGATATTTCAGAGGGCGAACAGTATTGAGTTGAGCAACAGCAGTTTTACATTCGGCAACACGTTGGTTGTATGCACCCGAATCTAATTTGTGTGGTGAATGCGTGTTTGAAATCAGGATCTTCACACCTTCTAATTTTACCGGTACTAATTCAAACTCAAGCGTATCGCAATTCAGGTGGATGGCATGGTCTTTTGCGCCATTGGCTGATGCAAACTGGTCCATGATACCACAGTTAACCAGTGCGAATTCATGCTCTGATTTCTGACCGATTTGTGCCAATACAGTGCGGTTGAATCCTGTTCCGAGTTGATCATTGAAAGCATAAGCAGTAACCACTTCAAGCGCTGCAGATGAAGAAAGACCTGCACCATTAGGTACGTTACCCCAAATCAGCATGTCGTAACCCTGCGTAATGGCAATACCCCTTTTGATAAACTGTGCAATAACGCCCAGCGGATAGTTTACCCACGATTTTTCCAAACGGGTAGTCAACTGATCAAATTGCAAAGTAACAATTTCAGGTTGATTCAATGATTTGAAATTCATCACCTGTTTGTCGTTTTTCGCAAGCAAAAGATACGTTCCGAAACTTAATGCACAGGGAAATACAGCACCACCATTGTAGTCGGTATGTTCGCCAATTAAATTTACACGTCCCGGAGAGAAATAAACAGCTTCAGCCGTTTTGCCATAAGTTGTTTCAAAAGCAGTTTTCAGTTCTTGAGTTGTCATATGAATTTATAGTTTGTTGATGTTAAAAAAAAGAATTGCAAAATAACAAAATTTTTATCTGAAAACAGAATTTAAAAAGGTGTTGTAAAGCAGAAAAAGACAATTTGAAACAATTCTTAACCTTTTTGAATGTATTTAAGCCAATGCAAGCGTAAAAATGCTGATTCTGATGTGTTCTGTTTGCATCAATGTAAGCATGCAGGCTTCCAGTGTTGAGCCAGTTGTCAGCACGTCATCCACCAATAGCACATGTTTTTCCCGATACATGTTTTTGCATTTCAATGAAAAAATTCCTTTTGTATTACTATACCGATCGAAAATGGATTTTCTGGTTTGTGTCTGGTTCTCCCTGGTTCTGATTAGGTTGGTATTGTCGATTGGTTTTTTGATTACCGCAGCTATACCATTGGCAATACATTCACTTTGATTGTAGCCGCGTTTGGCTAATTTTTTAGGATGAAGTGGTACGGGAATAATCACATCCACAGTGCAAAAATCGGGAGATGCGATGAGGTCGATAGCAGCATGTTTGCCCATCACTTCACCAATCTCCCTGTTGCCTCTGTACTTTAATTCGTGTAATAATTTTTGATAAGGAGATCCTTTGTAAAAGAAGTAAAAGGATGTTGCTCTGTAAAGCGGAACTTTTCCCCAGAATCGTTTTTCAACAGTATTGTCGGGAACTAAATGATAATGAGTTCTGGGCAAGCTGTGCAGGCAGTTGATACAAATCATTTTTTCGCCTCGCACCAGGTTTTCACCACAAATCACACAGAGGTTGGGATAGACCAGCCCAAGCAGGTCTTCAAAGAGATTACTCATAAAACAGATAAATATTAGGACACAGATCTTCATCAATACTTTTGATGAAAAACCGGCATCAGGTTAAAAAATAAAAAAACGCTATCTTAAAAATGCATTGAGCGTTGTAAACAAGTTAAATAATTTCGGAACAAATACAATTAAACCTACTGTTGCAGCGAGTATTGCGGTTAATAAAACCGCTCCTGCAGCAATGTCTTTGGCCCTTCCGGCCAGTGGATGATGTTCGGGAGAGATTATATCAATAATATTTTCTAAGGATGTATTGATCATTTCAGCTCCTAAAACCAATGCCATGCATAACAGACAGGCGATCCATTCCAAAGGTGAGATGCAAAGTAAAAAGCCAAAAACAACAACCAAAAATGCTATAATCAGGTGAATCTGCATGTTCTTTTCCGAGCGGATGACCATGCCGATTCCCCTGAAAGCATTTCTAAAACTGTTGATTAATCTTTTCACTTAAAAAAGTCATGAAAATTCAAAATCAGGATTTAACACGACCGATATATGATCCATCTCTGGTATCAATTTCAATCGTTTCATCTTCGGTGATAAACAAAGGTACGCGAACTGTAGCACCTGATTCTACTGTTGCTGGTTTCAGTGTGTTTGTTGCAGTATCGCCCTTCATTCCGGGTTCAGTGTAAGTAACTTTCATTTGTACTTTCACGGGCATGTCAGCGTATAATACTGTTTCGGTTGAAGCATCGGAAACAACTTCGAGCGTCATACCTTCCAGCAGGAAATCAACGCCGTTAATCAGGTCTTTGGCAATCGGATGTTGCTCATAGGTTTCCTGATTCATGAAGATAAATTCTGGTCCTTCTTTGTACACAAACTGATAAGGACGACGTTCAACGCGAACATCTTCCAGTTTTTCACCGATATTGAAACGACGTTCAATTACTAATCCGTTTACCACATCTTTCAGCTTGGTACGCATGAAAGTATTACCTTTTCCGGGCTTTACGTGGAGAAACTCAACAACGAAATAAAGTTTACCATCTAAACGGACACATGTTCCGTTTTTAATGTCTTGTGCATTAATCATAAAATAATTTTTTGAATGATAGTCAAATCATTGATTTTCAAAATAGGACTGCAAAAATACGAAAAATGTTTATAACGACAAAAGGATTTTTTTTTAAACACAAAAGGCACAAAAGCAGACAAAAGAAATCACAAAAGATTTTCAGTTTTAATTTCATTCACAGAAAATCACTATCTTTGCAACCGTATTGGTTCATTGCGGCAAAACTGTCGCATGATTAAAAGGGAATCAGGTGCAAATCCTGAACAGTCCCGCTGCTGTAAGCTCATTCCTTAGTTGACAATTGATAATGAACAATTGACAATTGAAGAAAACGTATTGAACAACACTTTAGCCACTGTTTTTTTTGACAGCGGACAACAGGCATCAGACAATAGAATTTATCATTGTCAACTGTCAATTGTCAACTATCAATTATCGACGGGAAGGCGTTCAGAACGGGAGTAAGTCAGAAGACCTGCCAAACAAATTAATTGTTTTCCAGCTTTCGGGGATCAAAGCTAAAAACCAATGTATGTTTCAATTAACAGGATATAGATTTTTTACATTACAGTTGGCACTTCTTTTTGCCGGATGTTTATTTGCAATTGTGCCTGATACAACGAGGGTATACGGTATCCGGGAAGTAACTGTGACCGGCAATGTGCATAAAAGTTCTGTTCGTTCTTCAGCTCCATTGAATGTTATTACTTCGGATCAGATTGGAAAACTTAATGCATTGCAGGTTTCCGATGCGGTGAAGTTTTTCCCCGGGGTTACTGTACGGGATTATGGGGGTGTTGGCGGACTGAAAACTGTTTCTGTACGTAGTTTGGGTGCTTCTCATACCGCAGTAAGTTATGATGGAATTACCCTTTCAGATGTGCAAACCGGACAAATAGATATCGGTCGGTTTACGTTGGAAAATATAGAAATGATTTCACTGAATAACGGCCAAAGTGATAATATTTTTCAGCCTGCCAGATCTTTTGCGTCTGCTTCCTTGCTTACTATCAGAACTAAAGCGCCTGTATTTGAGGGAGATAAAAAGTATAATACTCAGATATCATTAAGATCCGGTTCGTTCGGACTGTTCAACCCTTCCTTCTTGTATCAACAGCAATTTGGCACCAGGTTGTCGGTTTCCTTCAGTGGTGAATGGCTTAATTCGCATGGTGAATATCCTTATTTGCTGGAACATAGCTATTCGGGCAACGGCATGAGTTCCTCCGAAATCAGAAGGAATACCGATGTGGAAAATGTCAGACTCGAAAGTTCGGCGTATTTTAAATTGTCTGAATCAGAAAATGCACAGTTGAAAGCTTATTTTTATCATGCTGAAAGGGGATTGCCGGGTGCTACTATCCTGTATAATACCGAAAATTTTTCGTCGCAACGTTTGTGGGACCAGACTTTTTTTAGTCAGGCTTTTTATGAGAAAAAGTTTTCGCAACAGTGGTCGGCGCAGTTGAATGCCAAATTTAATACAGCAAATTTACATTATCTGGACTCAACATATCTTAACGATGTTGGCATGATGGAAAGTAAATACCGACAGGAGGAATATTATCTGTCTGCTGCAACACTTTTCAGACCTGCTCCTCAGTGGATGTTTTCATGGTCTTCAGATGGTTTTATCAATCATATGGATGCTGCATTCGAAACGCCGGAGCTAACCGATGCCTTTGCAAAACCAACAAGGTATAATCTTCTGAATGTGTTAGCAGTCAAATATGTAGCTGAAAGGATTACAGCTACGTCCAGTGTCTTATCAACGCTTGTTAAAGATGTTGTCATTGCCGGACCGGCAGGTGAAAGTTATAACAAATGGTCACCTTATCTCAGTTTTTCTTATCAACCATTTAAATCACAGGATTTACGTTTGAGAGCCTTCTACAAGCATGTTTTCAGATTGCCAACTTTCAATGATTTGTATTACGCCCGTACCGGCAATGCTGATTTAAAGCCGGAAACTACTTATCAGTGGAATGGGGGAGTAAGCTGGTCGGCAAAAAGCAGTACTTTGCTTCCTCTGTTGATGATAACTGCTGATGTCTATAAAAACAAAGTGCTTGACAAAATTATTGCGATGCCCTCCAAGAATATTTTTATATGGAGCATGACCAATCTCGGCATTGTTGATGTAACGGGTTATGATATTTCTGCTGAAGGGAAAATCCGTCTTTCTGAAGAGGTGAATCTCTCTCTGATGAGTGCTTATACATGGCAAAAGGCCATCGATATTACTGATCCTGAAGGAAGAACTTACGGACATCAGATTCCATATACCCCACGTATTTCAGGCTCGGGAAGAATTATGCTGGAAACAAAACCCGTTAACCTGGCTTACACATTTCTCTGGTCAGGAAAGCGTTATGCCGGTTATCAGAATTATGCTGAATTTCGCCTCCCGGGATATGATGATCATGGTATAT
>JBILFS010000106.1:0-6633 GCA_044351455.1 Paludibacter sp.
ATTTTTTAATTAATTCTTCTGACTGCAAATATAAATGTATTTTTGAAAAAAACAATCTTTTATTGCATTTTTTAGTTTTTTTCACTTTTCAGACTATTCCACATACAGCACCAAACCCTTCAGATATTCTCCTTCAGGATGATAAATATTGACCGGATGATCGGCTGGCTGGGATAACTGATGCAGGATTCTCACATTGCGGCCCGTTTCTGCAGCTGCACTGAAAACTGCCAGTCGGAATTGCTCCCTGGTAACCACCTGTGAACAGGAAAAAGTAAACAAAATGCCACCCGGTTTGATTTGTTCAATTCCCTGTGCATTTAAGCGCTTATAACCTTTCAGGGCATTTCGAAGGGCGTCCCGGTGCTTTGCAAAGGCTGGAGGATCCAGGATTATCAGGTCGTATTGTTGTTTGTTGGCTTGCAGATACTTGAATGCATCTTCTGCAAAAGCCGCATGTCTGCTATCATCGGGATAATTAAGTGCCACATTCTGATTCGTTAGTTCGATGGCTTTGGCTGAACTATCCACAGAATGAACAAGTTGTGCACCTCCACGCATGGCAAATACCGAAAATCCTCCGGTATAACAAAACATATTCAGTACGTTTTTGCCCTTTGAATATTGTTCCAGCAAAGCACGATTTTCTCTCTGATCTACAAAAAAACCGGTTTTCTGACCTCTTAACCAATCAACTCTGAACTTCAAACCATTCTCCATGGCCAAATGTTCCTCATGATTCTTACCAATCAGATAGCCATCCTCAGGAGTCACCGGACCTTTGAAAGGCAAGGTATTCTCAGATTTGTAATACACATGACCAATTTCGGGCACAATTTCAGTGATGGCTTCAGCAAGGACTTCCTTTACCGTATGCATTCCGATAGAATGTGCCTGCATGACAGCAGTATCTCCATAAACATCAATGATTAATCCGGGCAAACTATCCCCTTCCCCATGCACCAAACGATAGGTATTATTTTCAGATGTAATCAATCCCAGATTTATACGCATCTGGTATGCTGCCCGTATCTTTCTAAACCAGAATGCTTTATCAACCTGCACTTGTGTAAAAGATATAATCCTGACTGCAATGGTTCCAATCTGATAATGCCCCATACCCAGAAACACATGCTGATGACTGTAAACTTCAACCAGCTCACCCTCGCTTACTTGTCCATCAATTTTCTGAATGGCACCCGAAAAAACCCAGGGATGAAAACGTAGCAAGCTTTCTTCCTTGCGGGGTTTGAGTATTATTTTGATCATAAATTATGTATTTACCGTCTGATTTTCAAGGGCTATTGGATCCTGACGTTGATGTTGTACAGCATGACTGATAATCAGTTCCTCCAGCTGTTTCCTGGTAATTTTTTTCTCTTCCGATAATTGCTGATAAATTTTCAGCACCGCCCAGGCATCTGTGGCCGCATAACGTTGCTGCATTTCGGTCAAATCATGACTCTCCCAGTTTGTAAGTCGCTGACTTTTAGATATTTTCTTCCCAAAAAGAATTGCGAATATTTTCTGCAAACCCAACTCAAGAATTCCGTATTCTTTTACTACTGATTGAAGGTCTGTCAGATTCTCCGGTTTAAAATGGTGATGTTTATTTAACCCAACCATATCATCCTTCAGTGCCAAACCAATCTTCTTTATTTTCTTATCTGCAAGAAAATCAGCCAGTTCTATCGACAGCTTTATTTTATTCAGTCTGAAAAGAAAACAATGATCTTCAGTGGAAATTTGCAGCAATGCCACTTTGTGGGATTGTCCACGGGAGAAAGAAGGCTTTGTCTCAGTATCAATGCCCACAATTTTGTGTTTTCTCAGAAAAGTAACCGCATCATGAATATGCTTATCATCATCCACAACCGTAATTTTTCCTCCAAATACCACAACAGGCATTTCGTTTACTTCCTCTTTGCTAATCTTTGCTTTTAACATGCTTTACATCAATCTGGTAAGTTCGTCCTCTTCATCATCATCTCTCAGAAAATTCAAAAAAGAATTCCGGTTAATCCTGGCCATATCATCAGCATTATCCTCATCAATATTACCTGAATTCAAAGCCTGCTCATTATCCACCTCTTCCAGAAACTGATCACTATATCTGTAAGCATGCAAAGCCCTGAGTGCATTCAGCAATTTTTGTCCCCAGTGCTCTTCAAATCCTTCAATACAGGCACAAAGAGAATCGTTCATGATTTCTGCATCGGCAAGTTGAAAATTCGTGGCGAAATCCTTGAGTTCCTGGTAAATATCAGCAAGATTTTCAGAAATAAAGGCTGCTACAGGGGTATCACTCAACGACATATCAGGATGAAAAGTTTCCAGATAGGAATCAGATTCTCCAAGTAACGAAGCAATTTCATCCTTCATTGCATTGTATTCATCTTCTGTTACAAATCTTTCTGTTCCATCCTCATAAATTTTTTCTGATTTTTCCACGATGGATGCTTTCAGGTACAACAACGAAAGAATTTTCAATCCTTTGGATACAAATTCCTGCCGCCCGTATTCTTCCGCATGTTCCAGAAAAAGACAGGTTTCAGCAGCCACAGTCACGAATTCCACCACCGGAGCAGAGAAAACGAAAGCATCATCCTGAAATTCATTACTCATTTTTATACTTATTTTACTGCAAAATTAAAAAAAATATCGGGAGGGTGAAAATAGATGAACTTTCTGCAAACTTTTTTTATGCTGAAATGTTATATTTTCAGAAGATAAATCTAAAACCGAGGATCATGGAAGCAAGATTAGAAAGTTTGAAAAATTACGAACGCGTGGAGGCAGCAATGCTTGACCAGTCGGTTCTGAAAGAGAATAATATCGATAGTTCAATCCAACATTCCACTGCGGCTGATATATTGCCAATGTTTGGTGAAATCAACGAGGGAATATCACTGTTGGTTTTTGAACAGGATACAGATAAAGCCCGGGAAGTACTGAAAGAATATCATCAGGTTGAAACAGATGATCTTTAAAACTTACTAAAACATACCCCGGATTTCGTTTAAAGGTTTCATGACAAAGTCCCGCTCCCACATGACCGGATGCGGGACTTTTAATTCCGGCAGGTCAATAATCATATCATCAATTAATAAAATATCAATATCAATGATGCGATCCTGATATTTCTTATCCTCCGTCTTTTTCAGTCGCCCCATTTCCTTTTCAATATTTTGAAGTTCGTGCAGCATTTCCAGCGGTTCCATTTCCGACCTGATCAACACCACCTGATTCACAAAATCATTTTCAGAAGTAAATCCCTGAGCTTTTGAATAATACAAAGATGATGCAATGAACATCTCTCCCACCCTTTGCTCAATGAACGCAATGGCTTTGTTCAGATTGGCTGTTTTATCACCGAGGTTGGATCCTAATCCCAGATATACTCTCATAACTCACTCAGTTCAAGCCAGCGCATGGTTTTTTCATCTATAATTTCTGACAAATATGCAAATCTTTCTGATGCTTTTAAGATGGCATCATGTTCTGCATCTCCGGAAGAAAGAAATTGCTCAATATCAGCCTTTTCCTGTTCAAGTTCAGCAATTTCGGCTTCCAGTGATTCGAATTCCTTCTGCTCTTTGAACGACATTTTCTTTTTAGCAGACTGATTATTGTTTTGATTTTCAGACCCGGATGTTTTTGTTTCTTTTTTGGTGGATTTAACCTGTTCCTCTCTTTGCCGTTTTTCATCCTCTTCTTTTTCATCCCTGTATTGGGTATAATTTCCCGGAAAATCGCGCACTTTTGCATCTCCCTGGAAAACCAGCAGATGATCCACTACTTTATCCATGAAGTAGCGGTCGTGACTCACCACTATCACACATCCTTTGAAAGCACTAAGATATTCTTCCAGGATATTCAGGGTAACTATATCGAGGTCGTTCGTTGGCTCATCCAACACCAGAAAATTCGGGTTTCTCATCAACACTGTGCATAAATGCAACCTTCTTTTTTCGCCTCCACTGAGTTTGTATACGTAATTGTGTTGCGTTTCGGGCGTAAAAAGAAAATGTTGCAAAAACTGGGATGCCGACATCTTTTTACCGTTTCCAAGATTAATTTCTTCCGCGATATCTCTCACCACATCAATCACTTTCATCTGTTCGTTAAACTGCAGGCCATCCTGACTGTAATACCCAAAAACTACAGTTTCGCCAATATCCACACTACCTCCATCGGGTTTTACTTCACCCAGTAATATCTTCAAAAAGGTAGATTTACCGGTACCATTGCGACCAATCACACCCATTTTTTCATATCGGGCAAAATTATAGTAGAAATTATCCAGGATTTTTAAATCTCCATAAGCTTTGGAGATGTATTTCGCTTCAAAGATTTTGGAGCCCAGATAGGTCGCTTTCACATCAAGTTTTACCTGATCGTTGTTTAATTTCAGTTTGGCTCTGTCTTCTATGCCTGAAAATCTATCAATTCGGGATTTTGCCTTGGTAGCCCTTGCCTGTGGTTGCCTGCGCATCCAATCGAGCTCTTTTTTGTAAAGATTTTGAACTTTCTCGGTTTCCGCATTGAAAACCTCAGCCCTTTCAGCCTTTTTTTCAAGGAAATAACTGTAATTTCCCCTGTACTGAAACAATTGCTGCATATCAATCTCCAGGATATCCGTACAAACCCTGTCGAGAAAATAACGGTCGTGTGTGACCATTAAAAGCGCCATCGACGAACGATTGAGATATTCCTCCAGCCATTCCACCATTTCCAGATCCAGGTGGTTGGTAGGCTCATCCAAAATCAGCAAATCCGGTTCACTGATTAATACATTGGCTAATGCAACCCTTTTGAGCTGACCACCCGAAAGTTCGCCGATTTTCTGATCAAAATCAATGATTTTAAGTTTTCCCAATACCTGTTTGATGCGTGCCTCATAATCCCAGGCCTTGAATAAATCCATTTTATTCATGATGTCGGGCAAAGCATCATGGTCTTCGTGCAACATGCAATGTTCATATGCAGCGATGGCCTTAACCACTTCATTATCGCTCTGCAAACAAGCATCCAGCACCGACAAATGCACAGGAAATGCAGGCGATTGTTCCAGATAACCAATACGTAAATCCTTTTTAAATGATATTTGTCCCTGATCATAATCCTCTCTTCCGGCAATGATATTCAGCAAAGTTGTTTTGCCCATCCCGTTTTTGGCAACAAGTGCAACCCTTTGATTATCGGAAAGTCCAAAAGAGATATTGTCGAAAAGCAATAAATCACCAAATGATTTGGTCATATTTTCGACCTGAAGATAACTGATCATGAAAATTATTTTTAATTGATGCAAAGATACGCAATTTATATGCTTGCAAAAGCAGGAATAATTTTTAACTTTGCATGACAAGAATCATGAACTAAATATTCATCTAAAACTTAAGAAAAATGGCATCAATTCAGGGAACACAAACCGAAAAGAACCTCCTGATTTCATTTGCAGGAGAAAGTCAGGCACGCATGCGTTACACCATGTTTGCAAGTCAGGCTAAGAAAGAAGGCTTTGAACAAATTGCAGGCGTATTTCTCGAAACAGCCGAGCAGGAAAAAGAACACGCCAAGAAGTTTTTCAGTTATCTGGAAGGCGGAATGGTAGAAATTAACGCCTCTTATCCGGCAGGAAAAGTAGGCACTACAGCTGAGAACCTGTTGGCTTCGGCCATGGGCGAACACGAAGAATGGTCGCACGACTATCCGCATTTTGCTGATATCGCCGAACAGGAAGGTTTTAAAGCCATTGCAGCTACCTTTAGGAAAATTGCTGAAGTGGAAGCAGAACACGAAAAAAGATACCGTCAGTTGCTCGAAAGAGTAGAAGCCGGAAAATTCTTTGAACGCGACGAAGAAATTGAATGGCAGTGCCGCAATTGCGGTTATGTACACACTGGCAAAAATGCCCCGAAAGCATGTCCGGCCTGTACCCATTCACAAGCGTATTTCGAAGAAAAGAAAGACAATTATTGATTTTATCATCCGGAGAAGAGGGCTTGTAAAAAAAATAGCAAGCCCTCTTGTTTTTGGATGAACATATTTTATTGAAAATTCATTTTTTCTGATTCCTTGCAACAATCACTTATCATCACAGAAGACGGTTCGCATTCGCTCAGAAATGAACTATTGAACGAAACCTATCATTCCATTCACGGCGCCATACAGGAATCGGTGCATGTTTTCATTGAAAACGGATTGAAGCAATGTCTTAAACCGGAAATCAATATCCTTGAAATCGGTTTCGGAACAGGTCTGAATGCCTTTCTGACACTGATTGAAGCAGAAAAGCAAAACATCAGCATTCATTATACCGGCATTGAACTTTACCCTGTTTCAGAAAAAATCTGGAGGAAAATCAACTATCCTGATGTGATTGCAAAACAACAAAAAGCTCTATTTTATCTTTTGCATGCCTGCGAATGGGGAAAAACACAACAGATTACACCGCATTTCAGTTTCAGAAAAATGCAATGCGACTTCGCAGCATACGAACCTGAAGGCATGTACGACCTGATTTATTTCGATGCATTTTCACCTGAAAAACAACCGGAATTATGGCTGAATAATCGTTTTTCAACCATGGCAGCCCATTGTAATCCCGGAGCTATTCTCACCACTTATTGT
>JBILFS010000107.1:0-6621 GCA_044351455.1 Paludibacter sp.
AAAAATAATACTGCAAAAAAACTTAAAATGTAATATCTGAATTTTTTCATCTGTTTAAAATCTGAAATTATAAGTAATGGATGGAATGATGGTATATAAATAAGTCATCACCGCCTGCGTTTCTTCCGGTTTATCCGGATTTTGTTCAAAATCAATAGAGAAAGCATTTTTCCGGGCGTAAGCATTATAAATAGATACATTCAGGTTACTATCAAAATTCTTTCTTTTCTTAAAATACCAGGTAGCACCCAGATCGAGTCTGTGATACGGAGGCATTCTGTAGCCATTTCTTTCCGTGTAATAATTTCTTACCTCCCCGTTTATCACATATTTGCCACTTGGAAAAGTGATGGCATTTCCGGTTTGATACACCCAGGTACCGGATAAAGAAAGGTTTTTCATTAAATCGTAAATTCCCACAATTGAAAAATCATGGGTATTATCCTGTCGTGCCGGATACCAATTTCCCTGGTTTATGCCGGGTATTTTCAATTCAGAACGGGACAAGGTATAACTAATCCACCCATTGAACTTGCCGGAAGTTTTTTTCAACATCAGCTCCAAACCATATGCCCTTCCAGTACCAAAAAGCAATTCCCCTTCAATTTTATCATTGGCTCTGATATCAGCACCATTTTTCAAATCAGGCTGATTATACATCTTTTTATAATAAGTTTCTGCTGAAAACTGATACAAATCCTTACTGAAGTTTTTAAAGAATCCCAAAGAGACCTGATCGGCAATTTCCGGTTTAACATTCAGTCCCGACATCAACCAAATATCTGAAGGCAAAGAACCTGTTGAGTTTGAAACCACATGCAAATTCTGGGTATTTCGTGTGTAGGAAAATTTGACAGAACTTGCAGAATCGATGATATGAGAAACAACCACTCTTGGTTCAATATTGAAGTAGTTTTTTACAATTCCATTACCTGCGAGAACCAGACTATCAGATATTTCACCATTGGTAAAGATAGGAAAGGAACCCGGCCCAATTAAATTAAACATACTCAGTCTGACACCTGTATTGATATTCCATTGCTTACTGGGTTTATATACATTGCTTACATACAGGGCACTTTCATATCCAAATCTGGATTCAATTTTTACAGGATTAATGACTGCAGAAGAATCAGCTTCAACCTGACCCGGAATAATTTCATGGCGGATAATATCAAAACCAAAAAGCATATGATCCTTTTCACTGAAAAAATACTGAAAATCGGATTTTAAGTTCAGGTTACTGATTCTTGATAGAATTTTAAAACTTGTTTCGTCAAAATTAATGCCCACACCGTAATCAAAATCACTGAAAATAAAGGTCGTATTGCTGAACAATTTCGGAGCCCAGATTCGATTCCACCTGCCGGTAAACGTTTTATTACCCCAATCGATAGAAAATCTTTCAGCCATACTAAAAATATCCCGTCCAAGATAACCCGACAAATAAAGCCGGTCTTTTTCACCCAAACGGTAATTTAATTTTGCATTAAAATCGTAAAAAAAGAGTTGATTACTGTTTATTTGCTCATTATCTGAAAGTTTCAGAAATAAATCAGCGTAAGTTCTGCGACCGGAAATCAAGAATGAACTCTTATCCTTTACAATCGGACCTTCCACAGTTAAACGGGAAGAGATGAGTCCCACGCCTCCATTAACACCATATTTACGGTTATTTCCTTCATTCATTCTTACATCTATCACCGATGAAAGTCTGCCACCATATTCAGCAGGTGCAGTTCCTTTAAAGAGCTGCACTTCCCTGATTGCATCACTGTTGAATGTAGAGAAAAAACCAAGCAGATGATTGGCATTATAAACCGTTGCTTCGTCGAGTAAAATCAAATTCTGAGCATTGCTACCACCTCTTACATATATGCCGCCATTCCCCTCTCCCACTGTTTTTACACCCGGAGTAAGCGTAAGCGTTTTCAGAATATCCTGTTCCCCGAAAAATACAGGAATTTTCGAAATCTCCTTTATCTGGAGTCGTTCAACACCTATCTTCTCCGAAATGATGTTATCGTTCTTTTTCTGAGCTGAAATTGTTATTTCTGTCAGTTCTTTGGAAAAAGGTTCCAGCTTAAAATTCTGAAAAATATTTTTATTCAGATTAATCTGCAACTCAGCTGAATTATAACCCAGATAACTTACACGAAAAACATAATTTCCTTTTGGTAATGTGATGGAATAGAATCCATACTGACTTGTTGAAACACCCGAATTTACATTCCCCGTAAATGAAACAGCTGCAGCAGGCAAAACTTCACCTGTGGAGGCATCACTGACTGTTCCGCTTAAAGTAAACTTCTCTTCAGCATTAATATAGAGGGCAAAAAAAGTCAAATAAAACAGTAAAATATACTTCATAATTTTTGAACAATAAACCTTTCAACAACCTGTTTTTGATAAAGTTCATATCAATGTAAAATATTATAAAATATTTTACATTCAATGCATTGATATGACATATTTTTTGAGTAATTTTGCATAAAATTTTAAATACGGAAAAATTTCTTTATTTAACATTTTGATATAAAATTAACATAAAAGGAATCTTTCTGTCAATCAATATATTATAATTTAAATATTTTTATCAATGAAACTTACTCATATTGAACATTTAGGCATTGCTGTAAAAAGTTTGGAAACTGCTATTCCGTTTTACGAAGAAATGCTGGGACTAAAATGTTATGCCGTTGAAGAAGTAGCAGAACAAAAAGTAAAAACTGCATTCTTTAAAATTGGTCAAACCAAGATTGAACTTTTGGAATCTACTGATCCTGAAGGACCTGTTGGAAAATTCCTGGAAAAGAAGGGAGAAGGTGTTCACCACATTGCATTTGCAACTGAAAACCTGCAGGAATCGCTTGATACATTGGCAGAAAAAGGTCTTGCATTGATCGATAAATCTCCAAGAAAAGGAGCAGAAGGCTTAAACATCGGCTTCCTGCATCCAAAATCTACTTTTGGAGTTCTTACTGAACTATGTGAAGATCCTAACAAATAAAGTAAACATTTTAGAAAATTTTATATGGATAATAAAGAAAAGGTTAAAAACCTGATAGACCTGCGTGTGCAGGCAAAAATGGGCGGTGGAGAGAAAAGAATTGCTTCTCAACATGCCAAAGGCAAGCTAACTGCCAGAGAAAGAATTGATTTATTGCTCGACGAAGGTAGTTTTGAAGAAATGGACATGTTCATTACGCATCGTTGTAATAACTTTGGTTTAGAAAAAGAAAAATACCTGGGTGATGGTGTAGTAACCGGACATGGTACAATCGACGGAAGGGTTGTTTATGTTTATGCTCAGGACTTTACTATTTTCGGAGGTTCACTTTCTGAAACCATGGCGCAGAAAATCTGCAAAGTGATGGATATGGCCATGAAAATGGGATGTCCTGTCATTGGCGTCAACGATTCGGGTGGTGCCCGTATTCAGGAAGGTGTTACTTCATTGGCTGGTTATGCTGAAATTTTCGAAAGAAATATTCTTGCTTCCGGTTTGATTCCTCAAATTTCTGCCATTTATGGTCCTTGTGCCGGTGGTGCGGTTTATTCTCCTGCATTAACCGACTTTATTTTAATGACTGAACAAAACTCCTATATGTTTGTAACCGGACCAAAGGTTGTAAAATCAGTAACCGGTGAAGATATTTCTACTGAAGACCTTGGTGGTGCAGATGTTCACGCAGGAAAATCCGGAGTATCACACTTCAAAGTGCAGGATGAAGAAGAAGGTATGCTGATGATTCGCAAATTAATGAGCTATATTCCTCAGAATAATCTGGAAGAAACTCCATTGGTTGAAAATTCAGATCCAATCGACAGACTTGAAGATGCATTGAACGAAATGATTCCCGATAATCCGAATTTACCATACGACATGAAAAATGTGATTCATGCCATTGTTGATGAGGGAGAATTCCTTGAAGTACACAGAAATTATGCCCGTAATATCATCGTTGGCTTTGCTCGTTTCAATGGTGCTTCCACCGGTATCATCGCCAACCAACCTAATTTCCTGGCCGGAGTACTGGATTGCGATGCTTCAAGGAAGGCTGCCCGTTTTGTTCGTTTTTGTGATGCTTTCAATATTCCAATTTTAACTTTGGTTGATGTTCCGGGTTTCTTACCCGGATCAGGACAGGAATATGCCGGTATTATTACTCACGGCGCGAAACTGATGTTTGCTTATGGTGAAGCAACTGTTCCAAAAGTTACTGTTACTTTGCGTAAATCTTATGGTGGAGCACACGACGTAATGAGCTGTAAACAATTGAGAGGAGATTTCAATTACGCATGGCCAACGGCTGAAATTGCTGTAATGGGTGCTGCAGGTGCTATCGAAGTTTTGGAAGGCAGAGCTATTGCTTCAATCAACGATCCTCAGGAAAAAGCCAAATTTATTGCAGATAAGGTTGCTGAATACAATGAGAAATTCGCCAATCCTTACATGGCTGCATCATATGGTTATATTGATGATGTTATTGAGCCAAGAAATACCAGGTTCCGCGTTATCAGAGCATTCCAGACACTTCAAACAAAGAAGGTAACCAATCCTTTGAAAAAACATTGTAACATCCCATTATAAAACACTTATGATACAATTAAATACAGGAAGCTGGAATATAATTCTGATTGATACCTTAATTGGCATAATAGTCGTATTTGGAGTACTTGCTCTTTTGGTTGTAATATTCCTGGGACTTCAAGCTTTAAATATCAGATTAGCAAGAAAGAAAATTGCAAAAGCTACAGGTAAAAAAGAGGAAGAAATCATTGTTGAAGATGATATTTCGGCAGATGAAATTGCTGCAGTGTCGATGGCACTTCATCTCTTTATGAATGATTGGCACGACAATGAAAGTAACATTCTTACCATCAAAAAGATTGAAAGAAGATATTCGCCATGGAGTTCAAAAATCTATGGACTGACCAATATTAACAGATAAAAAAAATATTAGAATGAAAAGATTTAATTTCACTATAAATGGCAATGATTATCAGGTTCAGATTAAGAATATTGATGGGAATGTTGCCGAACTGGAAGTCAACGGAACTCCATACAGCGTACAAATCAAGGAGGATATGAAAATGACTAAAACTCCAAAATTAGTTCGCAAAGAAATACAAACCAAACAAGGGAATGATAGGGTTGTGGAAAATCTGAAACCGGTTTCCGACAGCAAAAAACCAAGTACCAAATCAATCAAATCACCACTTCCGGGAAGCATCCTGAAAGTGAATGTGAAAGACGGAGATACTTTCAAAGAAGGTGATGTACTGATGGTTATGGAATCCATGAAAATGGAAAACAACATCCTCGCAGAGAAAAACGGTACCATTATTAAGGTTTGTGCTCCTGCCGGAACTTCGGTTCTTCAGGATGAAGTATTGTTTGAAATTGATTAATTTGCAAAATCTATGAGTAAAGAATTAAAACTTAAAACGGGTATTCTGTTGATTTTGCTTTTGCTGATTCTTCCTCTGAATATCTTCAGTCAGGGAGAAACAGTTGGATCAACTTCAATCATGAATAGCCTGTCGGGATTCTGGAGCAATACCAGCTTTCCTAATTTTACCCTTCAGCATGGTATCATGCTGATAATTGGTATTGCGTTTATTTACCTGGGTATTGCCAAAAACTGGGAACCTTTGTTGCTGATACCCATTGGTTTTGGTATTCTGGTTGGAAATGTTCCATTTGCCGAGGGATATCAAATCGGCATTTATGAGGATGGATCTGTGATGAATATTTTATATAGTGGAGTATTAACAGGTTGGTATCCACCCCTGATTTTCCTGGGTATCGGCGCTATGACCGACTTTTCATCGCTGATATCTAATCCTAAGTTGTTGTTAATCGGAGCAGCTGCTCAGATTGGGATTTTTGCTACCTTTATCGGTGCATATGCATTGGGATTTACGCCCGCACAAAGTGGTGCAATCGGCATCATCGGTGGTGCTGATGGTCCTACAGCCATTTTCCTTGCATCACGTCTGGCTCCTGAATTGATTGGAGCTATTGCTGTTGCTGCTTATTCATACATGGCATTGGTTCCTTTAATTCAACCTCCGGTAATGAAATTTTTCACCAACAGTAAGGAAAGACTGATCCGCATGAAACCTCCACGCCAGGTGAGTCGTTTTGAAAAGATTGCTTTTCCTATCGTTGGCTTGTTACTGACAACCTTCATTTCGCCAAGTGCCATGCCGCTGTTGGGAATGTTGTTCTTTGGTAATCTACTGAAAGAGTCAGGAGTGACTGAAAGACTGGCAGAAACCGCAAGATTTGCATTGATCAACACCATTACAATTATCCTTGGATTAACCGTGGGTGCTTCTACCCAGGCAGATAAATTCTTAACTGCTGATTCAATTTTAATCTTTGGTTTGGGAGCACTTTCTTTTGTTGTTGCAACAGCAAGTGGTGTATTATTTGCAAAACTTATGAATATTTTCCTCAAAGAAGGAAACAAAATCAATCCGCTGATTGGTAATGCAGGTGTTTCTGCTGTACCCGACTCAGCACGGGTTTCTCAGGAAATTGGATTACATTATGATAAGAATAATCACTTGTTGATGCATGCCATGGCACCCAATGTAGCTGGTGTAATT
>JBILFS010000108.1:0-6612 GCA_044351455.1 Paludibacter sp.
AAGCAAAATAAATCCATTTCAGCAACAGGTTGAGATGATACAAATGCTGGATAAACTGGCTGAAAACAATATAAATACCATTGTTTTTCAGGCGCGCCCTACAGCTGATGCCTTTTATTACTCCTCCATGGAGCCATGGTCGCGTTATTTAAACGGACGACAGGGATTGCGCCCTAATCCATTTTACGATCCATTAGAATTCATTATCAGAGAAGCACATAATAGATTTATGGAAGTACATGTTTGGTTAAATCCATACAGAGTATTGAATGGAGAAAGCATTTCAGCACTTGACAAAGAACATCAATATTTTAAAAATAAAGAATTGTTTG
Organism: Paludibacter sp.; assembly: GCA_044351455.1. Taxonomy (GTDB): domain Bacteria; phylum Bacteroidota; class Bacteroidia; order Bacteroidales; family Paludibacteraceae; genus Paludibacter. Next base: position 333 of record JBILFS010000108.1, read on the forward strand.
TACAATACGGAGGAAAATATTATTTCAATCCCGGATTAGATGAAACAAGGTTATTTTTAAATAATGTTGTAAAAGATATTGTTGAAAGATATGATATTGATGCAATACACTTTGATGATTATTTCTATCCATATCCCGTAAATGGTGAAGAATTTCCTGATTCAGAAACATTTAAGAAATTTCCAAGATCTTTCACCAATAAAGCAGATTGGAGAAGAAACAATGTAGATATGGTAATTTCAGAATTGCAACAAACAATTAGAAATGCAAAACCCTGGGTAGAGTTTGGAATATCACCTTTTGGAGTTTGGAGAAACAACAACATTGATCCGATGGGTTCAGCCACAAGAGCAGGGATACAGAATTATGATGATTTATATGCTGACATATTGAAATGGCTCAGAGAAGGCACAATAGATTATGTAGTTCCACAATTATATTGGGAAATAGGAAAAAAAGTAGCTGATTATGAAATCCTGGTAGATTGGTGGTCGAAAAACTCATACAATAAAAATTTATACATTGGATTGTATGCTTCAGCTTTAGAATCAAAACAGGAAGCAGCCTGGAGAAAGCCAAATGAGTTAGCCCGTCAGTTAAGAATGAATGAACTATATCCTGAAGTAACAGGAGCGTTTTATTTCAGTGCAAAAACCTTTGTTAAAAATCTTCAGGGTCTCAATGATAGTCTTAAATCAACATTTTATAAATACCCGGCAATATGTCCGTTAAATGCTAACTTACAGGATCAACCCAAAGCCATTCAACCTGAAAATATCAGAATCATTCAGGATAAAATGCAAACATTATTGATGTGGGATCCTGTTCTTTCAGATAAAGGAAATGAAGTTTTCTATTATGTGGTTTACGCATTCAAAGGAAAAAAGATTGGAGACATGAACAATCCTGCAGCCATTTTAACTTTCACAAAACAAAATTATATTGATCTGAAGAAACATTTGCGGGAACTTAAAGGCAATTATTCATTTGTAGTAACATCAGTAAATCGTTATAGTATTGAAAGCACACCTGGTTTTGGAATAACAAAGAAAATATAATTCATAAGTCTTCATAAAAAAGGCAGCCTGTACGAAGACTGCCTTTTTTTATGAGAAAAAGTTATTTTAATAACCCAATTGTTTTTCTATTGCTTCGAGTTCTTTAGTCATCTCTAAACGATAATAAAGTAATCTGAGATTTCTTTTATAAGCTTGTTCATCAGGACTAAGTTCATTTGCTTTCAGAAAATAAGTAAGGGCATTTTTAAAAACTTCCTTTGCTTTTTTCTTTGCAGCAACAAATTCCTTATCAGATTTATATGCAGCGTCATCAAGAATTTTTTGACCATCCTCGATTATCAATGCACCAATACCGGCATAAGCATCTGCAAATTTCGGATCGAGTTCCAAAGTCTTTTCGTAGGAAGCACGAGCTGAAGCAGATTTTTTCTCAGCCTCATCAATTTTAGCTTTAACATAATGATAAACAGCTACATCAGGCAACATATCAATTGCTTTTGTAATGTATTGTTTAGATTCATCAATGTAGTTATTTAACAAGTAGAAATTAATAAGATTCTGTAAGAACCAAGGTTCTTTTGGCATCAAATCAAAACCTTCTTTCAAAGTTTTAACAAAATTTGCAGTATCTTTTTTCTGTACATATTCATCATATAATAGCTGATAAACGAACATTGTTTCATGTCCATCATCTTTCATATCTTCGTGAATAGCGATGGCTCTATCAATCAAACCAGCGTTTCTTGCAGCTAAAGCAGTATAATATTTTACCTGAAAGTAAGTTGAATCCTTAGTTAACAAACCAGCCATAAAAGGAAGTTCAGGAATCATCATAAATGTATCAAAAGCTTTAATTGCTCCTACATAGTCCTTTTTTTCATCAAATAAAGTTGCACCATAATAAAACAAGTTAGTTTTGTCGGTATAAAACTCCTTCATTGCATCCTTAATTGCCTTTTCATACTTAGGTTTAACCGGTTTTCCCTTTTTATCAACCTGTTTTTGATCAAGTTCATAAGTTTTCAGAAAATAATTGATAGATTCCATTACAGCTGTACCCTTTTTCACAAAATCAACCTGTTTTCCAAGCATTAATTCTTTATAAAATGCTTCGTTTTCCTTGTAGCCAATCTGAGCAGCAGTGTACCATGTTAATGGCATTTTACTCGTAACTGAATCTAATAATGCCGGAGCAATTGCATCTCTAGCACCCTTAAAATCAGGCACTTCCATTAAAGACAAATTTTTAGCTTTTGCTACATTTTTCTTCTGAGCATTTACAGCAACAACAGAAAGAATAAGAAGTAGCGAAATGATTACTTTTCTCATAACGTTTCTAATTTAAATTTATAAAAAGTTTATTCATTATTCTCATTTATTTCTTCAGAATTTTCAGATATTTCAGTTACATCGCCTTCAGTTGGGATAATTTCAACATCCTCTTCCTCAGGTTCAGACAAAACTTTACATACTGAAGCAATTTCATCATTTCTTTTTTCAAGATTGATCAATCTTACTCCCTGGGTAGCACGTCCCATGATGCGAATATCTTCAACTTTCAGACGAATTGTGATACCAGATTTATTAATAATCATCAAATCGTTTTCGTTTGTAACACTTTTGATGCTTACCAGTTTACCGGTTTTATCAGTAACATTCAGAGTTTTAACACCCTTAGCACCACGATTTGTAATTCTGTAAACTGCTTCACCATCCTCATCATCCAGTAAAGTTCTCTTACCATATCCCTGTTCTGAAACAACCATGATTGATTCTCCGGAATCCTTTTTTACACAAATCATGCCAACCACTTCATCCTGACCATCATGGTCTATTTGCATACCGATAACACCGGTAGCATTACGTCCCATTTCCCTTACTTTTGATTCATTAAATCTGATAGCACGACCATTTCTGTTAGCCATTACAACCTCATAATTTCCATCAGTAAGTCTTACCTGAATCACTTTATCATCTTCCCTGATATTAATGGCATTTACTCCATTTGTTCTTGGACGGGAATATGCTTCTAAAGAAGTTTTTTTGATAATACCATTTTTAGTACAGAAAATGATATAATGCGATTTCATATATTCCAGGTCTTCAAATCCTTTCACACGGATAAATGCATTAACTTTATCATCAGGATTGATATTCAGCATATTTTGAATAGCTCTACCTTTAGAGTTTTTACTTCCTTCAGGAATTTCATAAACTTTCAACCAATAACAACGACCTTTTTGAGTAAAGAACAGCATCATATTATGCATGGAAGCCGGGTAGATATATTCAATGAAATCTTCATCCCTTGAATCACTACCTTTAGAGCCTACTCCTCCCCTTCCCTGAGTTCTGAATTCAGCAAGTGCAGTACGTTTGATATAACCAAGATGTGAAATTGTAATAATCATTTCATCATCTGAGTAGAAATCTTCCGGATTAAAGTCTTCAGAAGCATAAATTATTTCAGTCCTTCTTTTGTCACCGTATTTATCTCTGATTTCTAAAAGCTCACTTTTGATGATTTCCATGCGAAGTTCAACCTTATCCAGAATATCTTTAAGTTTTGCAATTAAGGCAAGAATTTCTTCATATTCTCCCCTTAATTTATCCTGTTCCATGCCTGTGAGTTGTCTCAATCTCATTTCAACAACCGCTCTGGTTTGAACTTCAGAAAGTCCAAATCTCTCAGACAATCTGTTTCTTGCTTCTTCAGGAGTTTTCGAATCTCTGATAATTTGAATAGCCTCATCAAGATTATCCAGGATAATCATAAAGCCTTCCAATAAATGTGCACGTCTTTCAGCTTCAGCAAGTTCAAATCTTGTACGACGGGTTATCACTTCATGACGATGATCAACAAAATAATGAATTAAATCCTTCAGATTAAGTTGACGGGGCCTACCATGAACCAGTGCAATATTATTTACACTGAATGACGTCTGCAAATCAGAGTATTTATAAAGTTTATTTAAAACTACCGAAGAGTTGGCATCTCTTTTAATTTCAATCACTATTCGCATACCTTCCCTGTCGGATTCATCATTGATATGCGATATTCCTTCAACCTTCTTATCTTCGATCAAAGCAACAATGGATTTAATCAATTCAGCTTTATTAACCTGGTATGGAATTTCATTTACAATGATTTTTTCCCTACCGGACGCTTCCATTTCGATATTGACCTTTGAGCGCATAACAACGCGACCACGACCAGTTTCGTAAGCTTCTTTTACACCTGCATAACCATAAATAATACCACCGGTTGGAAAATCAGGTGCTTTAACTATTTTAATAAGATCTGCAATTTCAATTTCCCTGTTGTCGATATAAGCAATCGTTGCATCAATAACATCCGTCAAATTATGAGGAGCCATATTGGTTGCCATACCAACAGCAATACCTGAAGAACCATTTATCAGCAAATTTGGAATTCTGGTTGGAAGCACAAGCGGCTCCTTCAATGTATCATCAAAATTCAATTGAAAATCAACCGTATCCTTATTGATGTCGGTAAGCATTTCTTCAGCAAGTTTTTGTAAACGTGCTTCAGTATAACGCATTGCTGCAGGACTATCACCATCAACTGAACCGAAGTTACCCTGGCCATCAACCAGTGGATATCTTAACGACCATGGTTGTGCCATTCTGACAAGGGTGCCATAAATGGATGAATCACCATGCGGGTGATACTTACCCATTACTTCTCCGACAATTCTGGCTGCTTTTTTATAAGGTTTATCCGAATTGTTTCCAAGTTCATTCATCCCAAACAATACCCTTCTGTGAACCGGTTTAAATCCATCTCTTACATCCGGTAATGCACGGGATACAATTACCGACATCGAATAATCGATGTATGAAGATTTCATTTCTTCGTCAATATTGACTTTAATTATTCTTTCCTGATCAATCATCTGTTTTTTATTTATACTCTTTCCAAAAAATCACGCTAAGTTAATACTTTTTTTTGAAATATTAAAGGTTATTTTTCAACAATATTCAACTCAATTCTTTCTTTTTTAACACATCCCGAATTGTAACGGCAAGTTCATATTTTTCTTCAGATACAGCCATTTTAAGCAGCTCCTCGAGGTCGGTTACTGCCAGGGATTCCAATTCCTCCGGCGTCAGATGTTCTGCATTCACACTGATTTCATCTTCTTCGGAATCTTCCTGAGAATTATCATTTTCCGAACTATTTTCAATATCCATTCCAACAAGATTCATTATTTCTTCCCGGATAAAAACCGGGCAATCGGAACGAACAGCGAGCGCTATGGCATCAGAAGTTCTTGCATCAATAACGAGGGGGATATTCTCTCTTCTTAAGTGAAGTTCAGAATAAAAAACATCGTTAATCATATCGTAGATTACAATTTTTTCCAGTGTTGCATTAAAAACACCTAACAATGTCAGAATCAGGTCATGTGTTAATGGTCTTGGAGATTTTTTATTATTCATTTTCAGTGCTATAGACTGTGCTTCCGGCTCTCCAATCATCACAGAGAATCTTCTGGTACCTGTTTCCTCAACCAAAACCAATCCATATGTACCTACAATATTTTGGTTGTAAACCAATCCTGCAACTTTAAGTTTTATTTCAGATTTCATGTGTTTATAATTAATTTTCTATTTGTCACATGGAACTCACAAAACAAAATTTAATCATGCCCTTATGGGTCAAAATAGATTAAATTTTGTCATGTTCGTTTCATCTGTTTATTTTTTATTTTTTTTATTGTCAGATGGAGAAAAAATGCTTTTGCGAATCAAATAATTAAATTTTTAATTGTTCGTTCCATTCTGTTAAAATTAACTACAAAGATAAGCTTATTTTGCTATTTGTTAAAACATGATTGGTTTTTTTTGTACTTTTGCAATTCAAAAATAATAAAATAATAATGCATTATAAATCAGACATACTGATTAAAAACAAAAGAGCATCGTTCGATTACGAGATAATTGAAAGATCTACTGCAGGAATTCAACTTTTCGGCACTGAAATAAAATCTATCAGAGCCGGTAAAGCCAGTCTGACTGAGACCTATTGTACATTTATCAAAGATGAGTTATGGGTAAAGAATATGCACATTTCCACCTATTTTTTTGGAACCTATAACAATCATGATGTACGGCGTGACCGCAAACTGCTTTTGAACAAAAAAGAGTTGAAAAAACTGGACAGGGCTACCAAAGAATCAGGGCTTACAATTATTCCCACTAAGTTATTTATCAATGAAAAAGGAATGGCAAAAGTG
>JBILFS010000148.1:0-5580 GCA_044351455.1 Paludibacter sp.
CAGAAAGACGAATTGGGCAAGTATGCTGATGTTTATTGTACAACAGAAGATGGATCATTTGGAGAAAAGGGTTTTGTAACGAATCATTCAATTCTTAAAAGCAAACAGTTCGATCATATATTTACATGTGGACCAACACCGATGATGAAGGCTGTTGCTGCCTATGCTGAAGCAAATCACATAAATTGTGAAGTTTCACTGGAAAATACAATGGCATGTGGCTTTGGTGTTTGTCTGTGTTGTATAACTGAAACAACAGAAGGCAATTTATGTGTGTGTACTGAGGGTCCTGTATTTAATATTACAAAATTGAAATGGTAGATTTAAGTGTTCAGCTAAGTAAATTACATTTGAAAAACCCGGTTATGACTGCATCGGGTACATTTGGCTATGGTACAGAGTTTTATGACTTTTTTGACGTATCGAGAATAGGGGGTATTATTGTGAAGGGAACCACTCTTCGTAACAGAAATGGAAACGACTACCCAAGAATGGCGGAAACTCCATCCGGAATGCTCAATGCTGTTGGTCTTCAGAATAAAGGAGTTGATTATTTCATCGAAAAAATATATCCTGAACTGAAGGATATACAAACTAATATACTTGTTAATGTTTCCGGTTCAACTGTGGAGGATTATATTGCCACTGCAGAAATGTTGAATGAGCTGGATGGAATTCCCGGTATTGAATTGAATATTTCTTGTCCTAATGTGAAAGAAGGTGGAATGGCATTTGGTACCAGTTGTCCTTCTGCTGCGTTGGTTGTGAAAGAAGTTAGAAAGGTTTATCACAAAGAACTGATGGTTAAACTTTCTCCTAATGTTACTTCTATTGTCGAAATAGCGCTGGCTGTTGAATCTGAAGGTGCTGATTCAGTATCACTTATAAATACCTTATTGGGAATGGCTATCAATGCTGAAAAAAGAATACCGGTATTATCTACAATTACAGGTGGATTGTCAGGCCCAGCAGTAAAACCTGTAGCACTAAGAATGGTTTGGCAGGTTGCCAATGCTGTCAATATACCCGTAATTGGTATGGGAGGTATTATGAATGCTACTGATGCAATAGAGTTTATACTTGCAGGTGCATCAGCAATTCAAATTGGAACAGCAAATTTCATTGATCCAAATATTTCAGTAAAAGTGCTTGATGGTATAGAGGAATATATGGTCAGACATAAAATTACCAGAATTTCCGACCTTGTTGGTCAGCTTGAGATATAAAAAAACTGTCCCGAAAAGAATCCGGGACAGCCTCATGTCATTTCGTTATTTCATTAAGATACCATTGAATTATTGGTTATTAGCCATATATTCATCATAGATGCTGTATCTTGAAACGTTTAATACTCTTAAATACTTTCTGTATTGTTCTTCTGTAAGGATGTACTTAGCATTTCCCAGATTAAACATTAAAGCCTTTTCAGCGGCAACCAGGCTTGTTTTTTTATTTGCATATTCCAGTTTTCTTTCTGTCAAAGTAAAAACATACTTCAACTGATCTATCTGATCTTCATTCGCTTCTAAATAACGTATTAATGAGTTGAAGGTTGTTTCGTTGTTCAATTTGTTTAAAACCTTATAATCATTCAATTCCATTGTTTGTGCTGCAGTCGCTCCGGCAATTGCAAGCATTATTACTACTATATACTTTTTCATACTTTTCATTTTTTAAAATTTGTTTATTTTTTAATCCAAATCAAAGACAAATAATTATTACATTATTCTCTTTGAATTTATCGCCTTAATGAAATAATCAAAATGACAATGCAAAAATACATGTTTTAAAACATATAAATACTATGCTATGGAAATATATGTGTAATAAATATGTTATATAACATATGAAAGTAGCTATAGTGCTGTTTTTCAGTTATATATAATATGTTAAATATAGTTAATAATATTACAAAACTATTACATTTTAGCTTTTCGAAGTAAAAAATCAGTAAATGAAGGTATGAAATTATATGATTTTATTGTTTTATCACCGGTATCATAGTAAAGAAAATAGTGTTCAATGCCATTACTCAGGATAATATATCGTGTTTGTAATTGAAATTGATAATTTAATGCCTGATCCATGACAGATAAGTCAATTTTTATTTCGGGTGATTTAAATTCAAAGATTATTTCAGGTTCTGAATATTCATTAAAGTAAACAGCATCACATCTTTTTTTAAGCCCATTGATAATAATTTGATGCTCAACTGCAATTCTGCTCGAAGGAAAAGACTTCTCTTCAATAAGGTATTGAATAAAGTTTTGTCTGACCCATTCTTCAGGATTCAATTTTATATATTTTCTTCTGAGCTTGTCAAAAATAAAATATTTATCTTCTTTCTTTTTTATATTGAAATTATAGGCAGGTAAATTTAATTGCCACATTTTTTTACTATATTTGTATTTAATAATGTCCGATAAAATTAATTTTTTTTATTCATTCTACCAATTAATATTGTAAGTTTGTAACTTCAAATTTACAATTTATTTTTTCAGATATAATTCATCTATATAAAGTTCATATCTAATGAAAACAAAAAAGGAAATAGTTGAAAACTGGCTTCCCAGATATACAAAGAGACCTTTGGAAGATTTTTCCAAATACATTTTATTGACAAATTTCAATAATTATGTCGAAAAATTTGCAGAATGGTTTAATGTCCCGGTCTTAGGTCGTGATGCATCTATGATTAATGCTTCTGCCAATGATATCACAATTATTAACTTTGGTATGGGTAGTCCTAATGCAGCGTTAATCATGGATACTTTATCTGCTATTCAACCAAAGGCTGTGCTTTTCCTTGGAAAATGTGGTGGATTAAAAGATAAAAGTCAGGTTGGGGATTATATCCTGCCCAGTGCTGCAATCAGAGGTGAAGGTACTTCAAACGACTATTTCCCGATAGAAATTCCAGCTTTGCCTGCGTTTAATTTGCAGAGAGCTGTTTCATCCAATATCAGGGATTTTGATAAAGATTATTGGACAGGTACTGTTTATACAACTAACAGAAGGGTTTGGGAGTGGGATGAGAAATTTAAATTTTATTTGAAACAAACAAGAGCAATGGCAATTGACATGGAAACTGCTACTCTATTTAGCGTGGGTTTTCATAACGGTATTCCTACAGGTGCTTTATTGCTCGTTTCAGATATGCCTATGAAAGAAGAAGGTGTAAAAACTTCTGAAAGTGATAAGGTTGTTACAACTAATTATGTTGATGAACATATTAAAATTGGTATTAAAGCACTGACTTCTCTGATTAACAATAGTAAAACTATAAAACATTTGCGCTTCGAATAGATTGATATGGCGAAAAAAGAGAATTCATTCGAATTAATATTAAACGATTTAAAGCAAAAGAAATATGCACCTGTTTACTTATTAATGGGTGAGGAGGCTTTTTATATTGATCAGATTTCAGATTTCATCCAGAAAAATGTATTGGATGATATGCAGAAGGAATTTGATCTGACAGTTTTATACGGAAAAGATACTGATATTACGACTGTAATAAATGCTTCAAAACGCTTCCCAATGCTTTCTCCTTATCAGGTTGTAATTCTGAAGGAAGCTCAGTTAATCAAAAATCTGGATATGATGGAACTTTATTTAAATAATATTGCGTCCAATACTATCCTGGTAATTTGCTATAAATATGGCACTGTAGATGGCCGTAAAAAATGGGTTGGTGAACTGAAAAGGAAAGGGGTTGTAATGGTTAGCGAAAAACTGAGAGACTATGAAATGCCTTCCTGGATAGGTTCTTACGCCAGATCCAAAAGTATTCAAATTGAAGAAAAAGCACTTATTTTGCTTGTTGACTTCCTTGGCACTGATCTAACAAAGGTCGTAAATGAAATTGATAAGCTAAGTATTACAATATCTGATAAATCACAAAGAATTACTCCTGAAATTATTGAGAAGAATATTGGAATCAGTAAAGATTATAATTTTTTCGAATTACAGGATGCGCTGATTAACAGAGATATTCTCAAAGCGAACAGAATTGTCAGATACTTCGGAGAAAACAAAAAGGCAAATCCTGTTCAGATGATTTTAGCTCAACTTTTTGGTTTCTTTTCCAATTTAATGCTATTTCATTATCTGCCTGAAAAAACAGCTGATGCAGCAGCAAGTGAATTTAAAATCCATCCTTTTATTGCTAAAAATTACGTGAAAGCGGCGCAAACATTCAATGCATGGAAAACTATGAATGCCATTGGATGGATTAGAGAGACTGACGCCAGATCCAAAGGTGTTAACGATACTGGAACTGAAGATGGAGATTTGCTTAAAGAATTGGTTTTTAAACTATTACATTGATTTTAATAATGACTGACATTTCAAATTCACCGAATATTATCATAAATCTCATTGCCAGGGAACTCAATATTGCTGAAAAACAGGTGCTTAATACCATCAAACTTTTTAATGATGGTTGTACTATTCCGTTTATAAGCCGTTATCGTAAGGAATTTACAAATGGGTTGGATGAAATTCAAATTGGTGATATTCAGGATTTTCAGAAAAAATATCTGGAAATTCAGAAACGTAAAGAGCTAATAATTAAAACTATAAAGGAAAAAGACTTACTCGATTCGGTTTTATTAAACAGAATCAATGAATGCTGGAATGCTACCGAATTAGAGGATATTTATTTGCCATTTAAACCCCGAAAGAGAACAAGGGCTGATATTGCAAGGGAGAACGGATTGGAACCTTTGGCAAAGATGATTATGAAACAAAATCCTGTCTCCGTAGAAAAATTAGCTTCCGGTTTTTTAAATAATAGTATTCAAAATACTTCAGATGCTTTAAAGGGCGCCTGTGATATAATAGCTGAATGGGTTAATGAAAGTGAAACTGCCAGAAATTCTGTCAGAAGGCTTTTTACTAATGAAGCATTCATCTATGCAAAGCTTGTAAAAGGAAAAGAAGAAGAGGGCCAGAAATACAGGGATTATTTCAATTTTAATGAAAAACTATCAAAATGCTCTTCTCACAGACTTTTAGCTGTGCGAAGAGGGGAAGAAGAGGGTTTTCTGAAGGTCAGTATCTATCCTGATGAAGAAAAATGCCTTGAAAGATTGGAAAAAATATTCATCAAAGCTGATAATGAGTCTGCTGAACTGGTTTTCGATGCTTTGGAAGATGCTTATAAGAGATTACTTAAACCTGCTATCGAAAATGAATTTGCATCTTCTTCTAAATTGAAAGCAGATACTGAGGCTATCAGGGTATTTGCTGAAAATCTTCGTCAACTGCTTTTGATGCCTGCATTGGGTGAATTCAGAACCTTAGGCATAGATCCTGGTTATAGAACTGGATGTAAAATTGTTTGCCTCGATGCTCAGGGAAATCTTTTGCATAACGAGACTATCTTTCCTCATCCACCTCAAAATGATTATGCTCAGTCAGTTAGAAAAATTCAAAAGATTGTTGAAGCTTATAATATTCAGGCTATTGCAATTGGCAATGGTACTGCAGGCAGAGAAACTGAAAAATTCATACAGAATATTCGTTATGACAGAGAGGTGAAGGTTTTTGTTGTGAGTGAAAATGGCGCTTCCGTCT
>JBILFS010000109.1:0-6547 GCA_044351455.1 Paludibacter sp.
GAGTGCCGCCAGAAGAACAAAATTTACGTCGGGTACCGGCGTTCAGATAGGAACAATAACTTACAATTTTAAATTAAGATAATCATGAAACGAACATGACAAAATTTAATCTATTTTGACCCATAAGGGCATGATTAAATTTTGTTTTGTGAGTTCCATCTGACAATAAAAAAATAAAAATATACAGATGAAAATCTTTTTATTTCTCGCAGATGGTTTCGAGGAAATTGAAGCCATTGCACCGGTTGATATTTTCAGAAGAGCCGGTCTGGATGTTGTGACAGTGTCAATTAACGCTCAGAAAGAAGTTTCGGGTGCTCACGGAATTATTGTGAAAGCTGATACATTATTTGATGAAAATGATTATCAGGGGGATAACCTGATCTTTTTACCCGGAGGAATGCCGGGCACAACCAACCTGGATAATCATGATGGTTTGAAGAAATTAATTGCTGTTCAGGCACAGAAACAGGGAAAAATTGCTGCTATTTGTGCGGCACCTTCCATCCTTGGGAAAATGGATTTGTTAAAAGGCAAAGAAGCCATTTGTTATCCCGGTTTTGAGTCAATGCTGACAGATGCACGTATCTCCAAAGAAAAGATGGTGCAGGATGGCTATATTTATACTGCCAAAGGACCAGGTGTTGCTATTCCTTTCGCATTGGAAATTGTAACGGGTTTATGTGGAAAAGCTAAAGCAGACGAAATTGCTGCTGCACTTATCCTTTAAAATATAAGTCAAGCAGGGTTCTTGCCCCGACAAACGAACTGATTTCGTTGGATATGATTTTATTTTCTATCCCCGGGATCAGTTTTTTAATTTCAGGATGGTGATAAAATCCGTTTCTGAGTTGCTCATTGATTGTCTCATACATCCAGTATTTCGACTGCTCATTTCTCTTTTTCTCCAGGAATTTATTTTCCCGGGTAAAGTTAATAAACTCTGTTACCATTTCCCAAATGTCTGAAATGCCGTTTTTTTCGATAGATGAGCAGGGGATTACTCTTGGAATCCAACCCGACTCACTCATCGGAAAAAGATGTAATGCGTTCTGAAACTGTGCTTTGGCTAATTGTGCCTTTTCGATATTCGAACCATCGCTTTTATTGATAGCAATGCCATCTGCCATTTCCATAATGCCTCTTTTGATGCCCTGTAATTCATCTCCCGTACCGGCTAATTGAATCAGCAGAAAGAAATCTACCATGGAGTGAACAGCAGTTTCTGACTGTCCCACACCAACCGTTTCAACAAAAATAGTATCGAAACCTGCTGCTTCACAAAGTATGATGCTTTCGCGGGTTTTTCTGGCAACGCCACCCAATGATCCTGCTGATGGGGAAGGTCTGATGAATGCATTTTTAGCAACCGATAGTTCTTCCATTCTGGTTTTATCTCCCAAAATACTACCACCCGATTTTTCGCTGCTTGGATCGATAGCAAGTACTGCCAGTTTGTGGTTATTGCGTGTCAGATACATCCCCAGCGCTTCTATGAAAGTGCTTTTACCTGCGCCGGGAACACCGGTAATTCCCAAACGAATCGAATTTCCTGTGTATGGCAGACATTTTTCTATCAGCAGTTGAGCCATTCCCTGATGTTCGGGAAGTGCACTTTCGATGAGGGTTACAGCCTGACTTAACATGGATATATCCCCTGCTAAAATACCCTCCATAAACTCATCAGCAGCATAGTTTTTTTTCTTAATTCTACGCTGTCTGTATGGATTTACAGATGAAACATCAGCGACACCTTCATTCACACTCAATGCTTTGAATGCAGGGTCGTTTTCGGGATGATGCTGCTTTTTTTGCATTATTGAGAAACTGCAGGTTTTGGTATTACTTCACCTTTGATAGTGAGCGTTTTCGCATCCTGACCAGCATTTGAAAATACGGAAATTGATTTAATGAATGAACCTGGTCTGCCTGCCGGATTATAGGCTGCAGTAATACTGCCTGTTTTTCCCGGAAGGATGGGCTCTTTGGTCCATGTAGGTGTTGTGCAACCACATGAAGCCTGTACGCGATTGATTACCAATGGGGCATTGCCGGTGTTTTTCAAAGTGAATGTTACAGATGCAATACCGTCCTGTTCCTTGATTTTGCCAAAATCGTGAGATGTTTTATCAAATGAAATATTGGCCGTAGGTGTGGTTGGAGTTTGTACAGGGCTTTGTGCAATTAAAGATGCTGTAAGAGTAAAAAAAAGGATGTATAAACTAATTTTCTTCATAATGTATTTTTTTATGATTTATGTCTTTGAATTTATTAAGTAATAAGTAATTTTAAATTGTAACAATTTGCAAAGTTATACAATTATTCTTTTAACAGGTCTAAAAAATCAATTCTTAATCTGAAAAAAGATTAAATTGCAGGTTAAAAATTGCGATAATATTTTTTGTTGGTATTGTCTTCCGCTTCTTTATCTTACAAATACAAATTTATTCTCTGTTGATAATGCCGGATAATACCAGTATCCCCCATCAGAAAACCCTTTCAGCATTTCAGGGTCTTCAATTTTATTTTTGATGATATAGGCTGCTAACAAACCCCGTGCCTTTTTTGTATAAATAACTGCCTGCTTCAAATTGTCTTCACTGAATTCATAGAATTCAAAATCAATTATCCGGTATTTTAGTCTGTTTAAATCCAGTGTTTTAAAATATTCTGAGGAAGCAAGGTTGTAAACGATATCTCCCGAATCACCCTGTTTTAATTCTGCAATGATTTTTTTTGTTACCAGATCTTTCCAGAATGGATATAAATCATCACCACTACGATTTTTCAATTTGGAACTTACTTCTAAACGGTAAGGCTGAATTAAATCCAAAGGACGAAGTAATCCATATAATCCACTGAAAATCCGCAGATTATTTTGTGCATAAGCTACATCTTCAGAGTTCATTGTAAAAGCACCTAATCCTCTGAAAACTTCTCCGTCGAAGGTATACATGGCCTGCATGGCATTTTCAACAGTAAAAGGTGCCTGCCATTGCCGGTAACGGTCAATGGTTTGAAATGTGATTTTCTGATTGATAGCCAGTAAACTGCTGATTTCTGAAACGGATAATTTCCTGATTAATTTAACAAGATGTCCGGCTTCTTTCATGAAAAAGGCTTCAGTATATTCGGAAATGTCCGGTTTTCTGGTTTGTTGCTGTATTTTTGCCGGGGAAAGCAGTATCATCCTGAATTTGATTATTTGTTTTGTAAAACGATAAAATTGTAACAAAAGTAAATGAATGATGTTTAACAACCAAAAGTAAAATTAAAAAAAACTTTATTTTCAGGTTTGAATTAAAAATTATGTTAGAAAACAGGTTTTTGGAGATTTTTTCATTAATTTTGCAGGAATAAATTTTAGAATTCATTTTTTTCATGAACTTCAGATCGTCTTTTTTGAGTAGCATATCACCCATTGTTAAGAATTTGATAATCATCAACTTAATTTTTTGGCTGGCTACAGAACTATCTCCTGCAATTTTCAGAAAATGGGGCATTGATACTAACCTTACCGATATTTTGGGAATGCATTACTGGGCTTCCGAAAAATTCAACATAAGTCAGCTTTTTACATACATGTTTATGCACGGTGGTTTTGGCCATATGTTCTTCAATATGTTTTCTTTATACATGTTTGGAATCATGCTTGAAAATTACTGGGGCTCCCGGAAATTCCTGATTTATTATCTTGTAACAGGAATTGGTGCAGGGGTTATTCAACAAGTATTCTGGACTGTTGATCTGAATGGCATTATAAGTGCTTTGAACCTGTCGATTGAAAATAAATCTGCAGAGTTTTTACTCGGATATCAATCTCAGCTGGAACAGTATTTCAGAATAACAGGCCTTGAACACTTCGGTTATGGTGAACTTACTGAATTGAAGAAACTCTACCTGAACATACCTGTAACAGTAGGTGCATCAGGTTCTGTATTTGGTTTATTGCTGGCATTTGGCTGGTTATTTCCTGATTTAAAAATTATGCTTCTGTTCTTTCCGGTTCCGATAAAAGCTAAATATTTTGTAATGATTTATGGAGTTGCAGAGTTATTCTTAGGTGTAGCACGTTTTTCAGGAGATAATATTGCCCATTTCGCGCATTTAGGGGGGATGTTATTTGGTATTATCCTGATTTTAATCTGGAAAAAGAAAAGGATATGATAATTACAAAACATATTCTTTCGGTCATATCCTGAAAGAATAAATCCAATTGATCCATAAGAAATAATGAATATGAGTGTTTTTAATAATCTGAAACAAACATACAAATCCGGCTCTGTGCCGATCAGGTTAATTTTTGTCAATGTAGCAATCTATTTAATATTTCAGGCATTGATTATTATCATGCGCCTGTTCAATATTGAGGCTTCCGGCATCATTAATTTATTCGCATTACCTGCAGTTTTGCCCGAACTGGTTTTGAAACCATGGTCGCTCATCACTTATATGTTTTTACATCAGGATTTCTTTCATATCCTGTTTAATATGCTGACTCTTTACTGGTTTGGCAAGTTATTTCAAATGTATTTTACCGACAAACAACTGGTCAGTTTGTATTTTTTAGGGGGTATTTCAGCAGGAATAACCTATATCCTGGCTTATAACTTATTTCCTTACTTTCAGGATTTAAAGCAGATTAGTATTCTGATGGGCGCTTCGGGATCGATTTTAGCAATTATTCTGGCAACGGCAATACAGGCTCCGAATCTGGAAATGAGATTGCTTTTGATAGGTGCAGTTAAATTAAAATATATTGCCGCAGCTGTTGTAGTCATGAGTTTCTTTGGAATTACTTCACATAATGCAGGAGGAGATATAGCACATCTCGGTGGCGCTTTGTTTGGTTATTTTTTTGTTGTATCTTTGCGGAACGGAAGAGATATTACCCGTTTTTTCAACAGGGTGATGGATTTTTTCATCGATTTGTTCAAACCACGTAGGCTTAAAGTAAAACATACTCAATCGCAAAAACGTAAAATGTCTGATGCTGAGTATAATATGCATAAGGCATCAACAATGACAGAAATCGACCGCATCCTCGACAAGATTAAAGCCTCTGGATACGGAAGTCTGACTGATGAAGAAAAACGGAAATTATTTGAACAAAGTAAAAAATAATAATTCCTGAAATAATGAATTTTGGAAGGAAAATGGTCGAATTTCTGATGATTGCAGCAAATGTTTTGGTTGCTTTCCTGATGATTGCGGCCATATTTGCTTCAGAAGTGAGTCCTGAAAAGTTTATTTTACCCGCCTATACCAGTCTGATTCTTCCACTCATTATTGTATTCAATATTGCTTTTGTTGTTTTCTGGATTTTATTTAGAAAGTGGTTTTTCCTCCTTTCATTATTGCTGCTGATTTTTGGTCATAATATAGTTTCAAATACATTTGTAATTAATGCCGATAAGGATGAAGAAATTGTAAGTTCTGATTCTGTCGTTACACTGATGTCGTTTAATACCCATGCCAATGATATGATGGCAAAACACACCGAAGAGAATCCTAACCGGATAATTGCATATATGCTCGAAAAAGATCCGGATATTTTATGCATTCAGGAGTATTCTGCTGCACGGATATCCGGTAATTTATTGAAAGAAGATCTGACCAGGGCATTTAAAAAATACAAATATCAATATGTGTATTTTAAAACCTTTACCGGATGGTCTTATTTCGGGATAGCAACATTTTCTAAATATCCGATTGTGTTCAGAAAACCTGTTGAATATTTTACCGACTTCAACCCTACCATTATTACAGATATTAAAATAGGCAATGATACAGTCAGGGTTATCAATTGTCACCTGGAATCGAATAAATTAACGGAAAGTGATAAAACTATGGCCTTGCGCCTCAGGGAAAATCTTGATACGGAAACAATAAAAGGAACAACTGCTCATTTATCGCAGAAACTTGGCGGTGCCTATAAAATCAGAGCCCAACAAGCTGATGCTGTTGCAAAGGTAATTCAAAAGACAAATTATCCTTTAATCGTTGCAGGGGATTTCAACGATGTTCCCTCATCTTATGCATACACCAAAATCAGAGGCGACCTGAAAGATGCTTTTGTTGAAAAAGGTTTTGGTTTGGGATGGACTTTCAATGAGTCTTTGTTTCGTTTCAGAATTGATCATGTTTTTTATAATGAAAAAGTGATGCTTAATTCTGTTCAGATTGACAGGAGTTTTAATGCTTCCGATCATTTCCCTCTGATTACTCAATTCACTATTAATAACCCCAATAATTAAATTGTTATGAATATACCTGCAGAATTAAAGTACACCAAAGAACATGAATGGATACGTGTGGAAGGTGACATCGCTTATGTTGGAATTACCGATTATGCACAACATGAATTAGGCGAAATTGTTTTTGTTGAAGTTGAAACAGTAGGAGAAAATCTTCAATCAGGTGAGGTTTTTGGAACTGTCGAAGCAGTTAAAACAGTATCAGAATTGTTTATGCCTGTCGATGGTGAAGTGCTGGAAGTTAATCCGGAACTTGAAAAATCGCCTGAAATTGCAAATGATAAACCCTA
>JBILFS010000110.1:0-6537 GCA_044351455.1 Paludibacter sp.
TTCTGAGGACTATAGACTCAGCAATATTGATATCAAAGCCCTTCAGATACTGATTACAGAAAAACTTGTTGAATGTAAGTGCAGATGCAAGAACCCCACAGGCAGAGTACGGAATTCCGGTTAATTCAAAATAACCCTGCAAAATACCATTTTCGCCCGGTGTTCCATGAATGGTAATATAGGCAAAATCAAAATTAATTTTTGAATTGTTGTACTGAAAACTAAAATCATTTTTATCAATATCAATTTCCAGATCTTCTGATATTTTTACTGACCACTTTTTTCCAGTAATAATAACCACAAAGACATTAAACTTATCTTTGTCAATAAAAGAATAAATTCCTGAAGCGCTTTTAAGGGAAACAACAACTTCAGAAGAATCACCGCCGGCTACAATAGCAATGTTTTTAAGCATATAATTACAAATTCAAATGAGTTTTGGCATATTCCCGCCACATGTGCAGCAGGTTTTTAAAATCTTCTGGTAATTCGCTATCGAAATACAATTCTTCACCTGTTACCGGATGCACAAAACCAAGGGTTTTTGCATGCAGGGCCTGACGTGGACAGGTATAGAAACAATTTTTTACAAACAATTTATAATAGGCAGAAGTTGTGCCTTTCAGAATAACATTACCTCCATATCTCTCATCATTAAATAATGTATGTCCGATATGTTTCATATGAACCCTGATTTGATGCGTTCTACCTGTCTCTAACCTACACTCAACCAATGTGGTAAAACCAAATCTCTCCACTACTTTATAATGCGTTACAGCATGTTTGGCATATGGATTTTCACCTTCAGGAAATACTGTAAAGCACATCCTGTCTTTTGGATCCCGCGCAAGATCGCCGGTTATTGTACCTTCATCATTCTTCAAATTTCCCCAAACGAGTGCAAGGTATCTTCTATGGGTAGTTTTATCAAAAAATTGCTTTCCAAGATGAGATTTTGAAAGTTCTGTTTTCGCAACCAGTAAAAGGCCCGAAGTATCTTTGTCGATTCTATGTACCAATCCAACCCTGGTGTCATTAGCATCGAAATTCTTATTATCTTTCAAATGCCAGGCAACCGCATTCAACAATGTTTTATCAAAATTACCAAAACCCGGATGAACCACAAGACCCGGCTGTTTATTCACCAGAATTATTTCAGCATCTTCATATTCAATATTCAAAGGAATATCCTGTGGAACAATAACATACTCAGAAGGTGGATATGCCAAAACGATGGTTATCGTATTGCCGGGTTTAACTCTGTAACTGGATTTTACAGGCTTTTCATCAACCCTGATATTTCCGGCATCAGCTGCTTCCTGAATTCTGTTGCGGGAAACTGCGGCCATAATATTGACCAAATACTTATCTATCCGCATCATCGACTGACCCTTGTCAACCACAAAGCGGAAATGTTCGAATAGTTCCTTTTCCCGGACTATATCCTCATCATCTTCAATTTCTTCAAGAAATTCTTCCTGCACTTTTTACCTCCGGCTTAATTAAAAAAATGTTTCTTCTGCTTCTTCGTCTTCCGATTCGATATATTCCTGTAATAAATTCTGGTCTTTAGTCATCCAGATATCAATTCTTGATCCTGCTGAGGCGGCCTGATTTCCGGATGGTCTTTGTCTGTAGATAAAATACTTGTTTTCATTATTGGAAGGTGCTTCATCGTAATTTACTGCACCCAAAACAAATGAAGACTGTATGACTATTTCACGAGCTTCAACAAGCGTTAAACCGGTTAATGAAGGCACACGGGTCACATTTTCACCCATACCACTACCAACAACCAAAACCACTGATGCGCCTTCTGTAATTCTGCTTCCCGGAGTAATACTCCTACCATTATATAAAACATCGATAACCAGATCCTTAAACTCTGATGGACTGTAGATTACATTGCTAACTTTCAATCCTACAGATCTTAACAAAGCATCTGCCTGACGCTGGGAAATGTCACCCACATCAGGTAAAGGGATTTTCTTAAACTGATTTTTGTTGACAATTAAAAATATATTCCTTTGCTTTTTAACAGAAGAACCTGCAGCAGGAATTTGTTCCAGTATTGTGCCTAATGCTTTATCCCTGACATAGACAGAATCAATGATCAAAGCATATAAATCACTATTATTCAGAATGTTATTGGCTTCATCAAAATATAAACCACGAACATCGGGAACCGGTACAGATTCACCATGACGTGTATATACATCGATTAAAAGCAATGTTATCCAGGATAAAATAACAACAATTACTGCGGCCAGGAGGATTCGTTTTAAAATAAAACCTACCACACTTTCCTGAAAGAAGCTTTTTATACTCATAATGATATACGTTCCTTTTCAAATATAACGTTAATTTTGGAATCCAAAATTAATTAAAAAATCCTTTATGTACGTATTTTTTCAATTAATTATCAATATTTTGATTGCATTAGGTTTAAATATTGTTCAATAATTAAGGGTAATGCGTGCTGATAAATAAAAAAAAGTAAAAACCCTTTCAGATTCTTACTTTCCTTTATTTGATTGTTATGATAAATTACGCTTTGTGACGTCCTTCATCTGCAACGGTCAGTTTTGTTCTTCCTTTTGCACGACGGGCTGCTAACACCCTGCGACCGTTTGCTGTAGCCATTCTTTCACGGAAACCGTGTTTATTTCTTCTTTTTCTGTTGGAAGGTTGGAATGTCCTTTTCATTGCTTATGTTGTTTTTGTTATTATTCTAAATTCGGACTGCAAAAATAGAATAATTTTTTTACACTACAAAATTATTTATGTTTTTATTTTACCATGAGACTTAAACCATTCAATCGCCTGCTTAATGGCTTCTTCCAGAGAAGTTTCGGGCATTTGAAGTTGATCTATCGCCTTTTGGTTTGCATAATACTCTTTTATCAATAATTGATTAATATTTCTGCTGCTTAATGATGTTTTTATTCTTAAAAATCTGATAATATCACCCAGACCGCCTAAAAATTTAAACAGAAAGCCCGGCAGAATAATCATATATTGTGTATAGCCATATATATTCTTCATTTTCTTAAAAAACTTCCTGAATGAAATATTATCACTTCCTGTGGCTAAATACCTTTCGCCGGATATTCCCATGGTCAAAGCATTACAACTGGCAACAGCAACATCTTTAACAGGTACGAAATTCTTTCCACCATTAGGCAAAATAACAAATCTTTTATTGAATCCTGTTAATATTAATTTTCCTGAACTTGGTTTTACATCGTAACTACCAATCATAAAACCCGGATTTATAATAATAACGTGTTTTTCAGGATGATTTTTGGCAAATTGTATAAAAACTCTTTCGGCTTTAAATTTACTTTTTGCATAAAATGATTCTGTAAACGGGTACTCAAACAACCATTTGTCATCGGCTTTAAGATTTTTACAGCCATATCCGATAGTATTGGTTGTACTAATAAAAACAATTTTATTAATTGATTTTGCTTCGGCTACATGAAGCAAGGTTTTACATGCATCAAAATTAATTGATTTATAGTCTTTGTAGTTCAATAAATCAGTAGAAGTTATAGCAGCAATATGAATAACCGCTTCACATCCTTCTAAAGCTTCATTTAACAAAGTTTCATCATAAAAGTTCCCTTTAAATATTTGAACCTTCTCTTTATCAAAATAAATATTATTATCATTTCTGACAATAATTCTTACATCATGTAATCTGTTTAATAATTCAAAGACAATATGATGACCTAAAAGACTATTAGCACCGGTTACAAGAATTTTCATTTATACTATATTGATCAATACTCTTTTATTATAACTATTGCAAATTTATATCATTTAAAACAAATTATCATTACTGTCCCATTAAAATCTAAAAGAGTTCTTTGAAATATTTGAAATTTAGTTAGTTACAGAAGTTTTTTGATTAAACGGATTTCAATTTGCAACTTTGCGAATTTAACATAAATTTGCAAATGCATAAAGATAAATACGTTTTCGCACAACTAGCTTCTTTCCTGGATAGGAACAAGTTCAACTACATCGTCCGCAAATATGATGGAGATAAATACGTGAAGCATTTTACTTGTTGGAATCAACTTCTTGCTCTGATGTTCGGTCAACTGTCCAACCGTGAAAGCCTGAGAGATTTGATAGTTGCTCTTGATGCTCATCACTCCAAATGTTATCATTTGGGAATGGGCAAGAACATTTCGAAATCCTCTTTAGCAAGGGCTAATCAGGACAGAGACTATCATATCTTTGAAGAATTTGCCTATTATCTGGTAAATGAAGCCAGAGAAAAAAGAGTTTCTGACATCTTCAAACTTGATGGTAATGTATATGCATTTGATTCAACGACGATTGACTTATGCCTTTCCGTATTCTGGTGGGCAAAGTTCCGCAAGACTAAAGGCGGAATCAAAGTGCATACTTTATATGATGTAGAGACACAAATTCCAACTTTCTTTCATATTACCGAAGCATCTGTTCATGACTCTACGGTGATGAAAGAAATTCCCTATGAATCAGGATCTTATTATATATTTGATCGTGCATATAACCATTTCAGAATGTTGTATAAAATTCATCAAATAGGAGCATTCTTCGTTGTCAGAGCCAAGAGAAATCTTCAATACAAGACAGTCAAATGGAAACGTAAACTACCCAAAAACGTACTTTCAGATGTAACGATTGAGTTGACTGGCTTTTATCCCGGACAATACTATCCGGAACATCTTCGATTGGTCAGATATTGGGATGAGGAACAAAAGCGTGAGCTTGTATTCTTAACCAATGCGATGCACATTTCTGCACTTCAGGTTGCCGAACTTTACAAAAATCGCTGGCAAGTCGAGCTTTTTTTTAAATGGTTAAAGCAACATCTGAAAATCAAAAAGTTCTGGGGTATTACCGAAAATGCGGTTCGAATTCAAATCTATACTGCAATATGTACCTACTGTTTGGTAGCCATCGTGCAAAAAGACATGAAACTCGATAGAAGCACATATGAAGTTTTACAAATACTGAGTATATCATTAACTGACAAAACTCAGCTTCGGGAACTCTTCGAAAAAACTAAATTTCAAAATATCAAAGAACGTTTTAGGCTTAATGAGCCAAATTTATTTAACTTTTAATAACATCCCAATTTTTAATGGGACACTAGTGACAAATTATGATTAAAAATTGTTTTAAAATACAAAATGCTTCTGATAAGACACTCATAAATCAACAAAAATTGTTAATAAATTGTGCAAATTGTTTTGTAAATTTCTGATTGTTTTTCAAAAAATATATTCTCTTATCGAATAATTCCAATATTCAAAATATAATTCACAGTATTTGTGTAAGAATTTTAAACGCTAATTTCTGCCTTATTAACATTGGAATAATAAAAACTTACTAACTTTGCAACAATTAACAAATTGTTAATAAAATGATAAATGATGGTTTATCAATAGATTATATTTTTTAGAATTGTTGAAAAACGAATCAATTTTATTGATAATGATATATCCAAATTTTTAGTGATTTAATTTTCAACCAAACTAACAGTCTATTATTATTATCATTTATTTTTAAAGTTTAAATATTAATTAATAATAATGTTTATTTGATAAATGAATAAAAAAGAACTTATTAAAGAAATTAACGAATTAAAGATACAAAAAAAAGCGGTCATACTTGCACATTACTATCAAACAGGAGATATTCAGGATATTGCTGATATTACCGGTGACAGTTTGGCTCTGGCCCAATGGGCAACTAAAACAGATGCAGAAATAATTGTACTTTGTGGTGTTCATTTTATGGGAGAGACTGCCAAAATCCTTTCACCCGATAAAAAAGTGCTGATTCCGGATACAGAAGCCGGATGTTCTTTGGCTGATAGTTGTCCTGCGGATAAATTTGAAGCATTTATAAAGCAACACCCTGATCATACAGTAGTATCCTACGTCAACACAACAGCTGCTGTAAAGGCTTTAACTGATATTGTGGTAACATCTACCAATGCAAAGAAAATAATTGATCAGTTGCCCTTCAACGAGAGAATTATATTTGGTCCCGACAGAAATCTGGGTGATTATATAAATAGCGTTACAGGAAGATCAATGATTTTATGGGACGGAGCTTGCCATGTTCATGAGCAATTTTCTCTGGAAAAATTAGTCATTCTTAAAAAAGATCATCCGGATGCTTTAGTTATTGCTCATCCTGAATGTAAATCTGTAATTTTAAAGATTGCTGATTTTATTGGATCAACGCAGGCTCTTTTAAACTATACTATTTCATCTGAAAGTAAGAATTTTATTGTTGCTACTGAATCGGGAATTTTACATGAAATGCAAAAAAGAAATCCTGAAAAGGAATTTATCCCTGTACCACCAAACGATAGTACCTGCGCTTGTAATGAGTGTAGTTTTATGCGTTTAAATACGCTTGAGAAACTTTATTTATGTCTTAAGAATGAAACTCCGGAAATTTTCATAGATGAAGCTTTAAGAAAGAAAGCAGTTAAACCAATTCTAAAAATGCTGGAAATGTCAT
>JBILFS010000213.1:0-4408 GCA_044351455.1 Paludibacter sp.
TTTCAGCAAAATTTCTGGTTTTCAGTTCGTTATATGTACCTGCTTTCAGGGTAATATTGAATTCATCTATTTTGTATTTATTTTCCCAGTTCAGCAAAGCGATGGCTACATATTCATGATTTTTCATATAAAGGCGACCTAATTCGTTGATACTACCAATATCCGGGATAATATATTGATAAACTCCACTGCTCACTTCCTTTTCGCTCCGGTTCTGACGGTCAGGTTCAATTCTGTTGGCATATGAAAAGCCAAGATTCCAGTCAAGTTTCTGATCTTCTTTGTTAAAAAGTTTATGAAGACCACTAAACTGAGTTGAGTAAGTCGTTCTTGCAGAATACTGATTGCTGTAGTATTTGAAATTGGCTTGTCGGTAATTGTTCCAGCCTGCATTATCGGCGCTCTTGTCAATTCCGATTTGGTTTAAAAGATTTCTGAATTCGAAACGGGTGCCATTGGCCAACTGATAAGACCAGTTATGCATGATGCCAATTCTGAAATCGCGGGAATAAACATTGCCATTATACTGATACAAGTATACAGGTGTTCCGGTTGTTTCCTCCACTTTTTCATACATATTGTTTGTTGTATTATATCTGGAGCTGTAATTATTGCTATAGCTCACAGAACTGATAGTTCCCAGTTTTCTTCCTTCAGAGAGATTCCATTTGTTTCCCCATGATACTGAAATTTTTTGGTTCGGAAGTGAAATGACAGGTTGTGGAGTCCAGTTTGAAGAAAGTTGCAGGGCATACATATCTCTCTGGCTTACAGATAATTTTGTCAGATTGTTTGGGAAGCCTGCAGGTAAATTTCTTCCTATAAAACCCATGCCGGCTAAATCACTCCAGTGAAATGGTAATAAGTTAGCTTCCTTAAAAGTTGTTTCTTCATTGTAGCCTAAGCTATAATCCAGATTTACAAAATTTTCATCCGGAATATTTTTTGTTGATATTTTGATAAAACCTCCGGTTGCTTCAGCAGCATTTTCAGCAGAACCGGTTTTGAAAATCAATAAATTATCAATCATATTACTGGGGATGGCATCGAAAGAAAAGGCCTTTACATCCGTTTCGCTACTTGGAGTGGCTGCATTGTTTAACCATACCTGATTATAACGCTGATTTAGTCCCCTTACAACTATAAAACGATTGTCCTGAATTGTGACACCCGGAACTCTTTTTACCACTTCAGATGCATCTCTGTCTAAAGTTTTGCTGATTTGTTGTGATGAGATACCACTTACAACCTGTAATGCTGATCTCACATTTCTTAATAAAGATAAGTCAGTGTCAGTTTTCGCTCTCGCAAACACCTGAACGCTTTCGAGTTCGAGCGAAACCTCATCCATTTCAATATTAAAAACTGTTGAATTATCCTGTGTAACGATCAGTCCCGTTTTCTTTTGAGGTTTGTATGAAACATAGGATACTAACAAATTGTAAGTGCCCGGTTTTACTTTAATCTCATAATTGCCATCGATGTCGGCAGTAGTGCCTAAGGTAGTGCCTTCAATTTGTACCGCTGCACCAGTCAGAGGTTCACCGCTTTTACGGTCAGTAATTGTGCCTTTAATGAATGATTGTGAGAATGTGAAAAGCGTGGAAATAAGGGAGAAAGATAAAAATAAAATACTTCGTATTGTCATTGCATTGTTTTCTTAGAATTTCGTTGCAAAATTACGAAACGTGTATTTCAAAACTGATAAAAACGCGTTACAATAAGACTACAGACGAACGAAAATCAGCATGAAGTATTTCTCCTGTTGATGCCGGAAAAAATATAATCAACAATTTTGGTTTTATTCTTCTCGAAGGCAGATGTGAGGTTTTGTCGGATGTAAGGAACTTCTAATCCCTTGATTGCGTGGAATATAATAACTGCCGACAATTCAATATCCATGGGCTTGAATATCTTTTTAAGTAAGCCTTCATGCAATATCTTTTTGATGATTTCAATTTCAGCAATGTCGATTTTTCTTCTGGCTCTTTCAACCCCGTAAATATCCATGAAAAAATCAGCTTTGAGTGAGCCATTGCGGTTTACAACATATTTAATCGCATCCAAATGTGTGATGATGTGATTTTTGAGTTTAACATCAGGTTCTACATTTTCAAAATAGGCGATGTTTAATTGTTCGAGCAAATATTCCAGTTCTTTGTCGATAACTGCCCTGTAGATTTCTTCTTTATTGTTGAAGTATGTATAAAGTGTTCTCCTGCCCCTTTTGGATGCTTCTGCAATATCATTCATGGTGATATTTCTTTTTCCCCTGGTCGCAAAAAGCTCCCGGGCAACTTCAATAAGCATTTTTCTGGTTTTAGATATTTTCTTAGTCATAATCAATTAAAAGAAAGGCATACAAAAGTAATAAATTTGCTCAAATTTGCAAATTTTGTGTAATATTTTTCTTTGAAAAAATATTATAAACCAGTTTTGCGGTCCAAACTGCCACCATAGCAAGCAAAATTCGGGGGATGGTAATCCAGAATACCGGGACACCAATAGCAACGAAAAGCAGTGTATCTTCAAGTAATGAGTGATTGATGGCGATGTGATGATTTAATAAATCAGAATCTTTCCGGGATATCTCATTATTTTCAGTTTGTTCAATCATGATGGCTGAACCATAGGTAAGTCCGGTAATTTGTGCCACAAACCATAAAAATGAGCTGTCTTTTGATAAGCCAAAAATTTTCATCATCGGGGCAAAAGTTTTTGAGATCATTTCCATGATTTTAAATTCTTTCAGAATGTTCTGAAGAATCATCAATCCTGTTACAATCAAAACAATTTTTATTATTAGTCCGACTGCACCTTTTGCCCAATGTATCAAAAGAGACAGAATGTCGGGATGAATTATCGCCTTTTCCACCACCATGCTTTTACCCATATCCTCCGGAAGCATTAAATTTAAAAGCCATGCTGCCAGAAATGAAGTGAAAAGTCTGAGAAAAAACATGACAGGATAGGATGAACCTGTTTTTTTCTGAATACTGGTTTCAATAAACAAATTGTGGGTAATCAGACACATCAAAGCTAAAATGGTTATTTCTCTCATTTCAAGAGGTAAAGTTGCCATGATTGCAATTGGGGCATAAAGCGTTAAAAAGAAGCTTGTAAGAAAAACGATGGCAGATTCTCCGGGCAAACCAATAAGCTGAAAAAGTGGTTCCAGATATATGGCAATAAATGCAATTACGCCAAAATGGTGTAATAAACTTACAATAAGGCTGATTGGGAGTATGACCTTTAAAAGCCAGATAATGGTTTTTGCAGATTTGGGTAGAGCAAGTTTTATGGAAGAATGAATTCTCTGATATGTTGTTTTCATTGAGTGGTCTTTATAAAAAGCAAGAAGGGCTGTCTCCCGACAACCCAATCTTTTGTTAACCTTAAATCTAATACCATGAAAAACACAGTGCAAAGATAAAGCGTTTTTTTATGTTATACAACATGTTTTTCCGGTATTTGACATTTATTAACGTAAATTAACATACTGATTTAAAATAAATTTCGTATGTCATTGAATTATAATTGCTTACGAGTTTCTTATCCAGGTTTGATTTCTTCCGATAATTCCCATTCTGTCGAGAGAACCTCTCACATTTAGTTTTCCGGTTTCCTTGTCGTAGCTAATATTGCATTTGTAGACCTTCCCATTGTTCGGATCAAGGATGGTTCCGCCTGTTAAAGCGCCATCTTTCTCAACCATATTATTGATAACAACCATATGAATAATGGGTTTATTTTTCAAAGCTCCAACACATTCAGTACATTTTTTTTCAGGATCTTTAAAAAGATGTTCAATTTTGCCGTAATATTTTCCGTTTGTGGCTTTAAATATTAACACGATTGATTTGGTAGAGCCATCGGCATCGTCAATTGTTTTCCACTTGCCAACAATTTTATCGACTTGGGAGAATGCAGAAAATACGAATAAAAGAAGGATAATGGTAATGGATGTTTTCTTCATGATTGATAATTTTTAAGATTGAACCGCAAATATGAAAAAAAAATATCACAAAAAAAAATCCGGAACCTGCGAACCGGATTTTTTTTGGATAATTTACAAGATTATTTTTCTTTTCTCAGATACAAATGCAACGCAATTCTGTCGATTACATTTGAAGTGAAAGTAGCCTGATTCACCGACTGGAAGATAGTATTCATGTTTTCAATGGTAGAAGCAAGTTGTTCTGACATTGAAATAACAGTACTATCGTTCAAAGTGATTTTTAATTCACGTTTTTTGTTGCTGATACCTGAACCATGAACATTCGGTCCTTTGAATCCCATAGACACTTTTGCATCTGCCTGTATAACGCCATCAAGATATACAACTGCTGAATCAAGATGCTGACCTGCAATTCTTACAACCTGAAGATTACCAACTGAAAGTGAATAA
>JBILFS010000112.1:0-6469 GCA_044351455.1 Paludibacter sp.
AAGTTTCAGCTCCATAGGCAGCACCTGATTTTGCTGCATTGACATGTATGGAGATAAACAGATCTGCATGATTCTCATTAGCAATATGGGCTCTTTCTTCAAGAGGTAAAAAAACATCTGTTTTTCGGGTATAAATAACATTGACATCCGGCATTCTGTCAGTG
The DNA here is from genome assembly GCA_044351455.1 of Paludibacter sp. GTDB lineage: Bacteria > Bacteroidota > Bacteroidia > Bacteroidales > Paludibacteraceae > Paludibacter. Next base: position 165 of record JBILFS010000112.1, read on the forward strand.
ATTAGTCTTCCAACGTTTTTAACAACATTCAGAACAATATCTTTTTCTTTTGATATTTTTCCAACTGCACCCGGATCTTTTCCACCATGACCTGCATCCAGCACAACCGTAAATTTCTTTTTCTGACCAATTACGGGTTGTACCAGCACAATATTCAATATTAATAACATCAAAACTGTTGAAATTATGCCGAAAACTCTGTTCATACTGATGATTTGATACTTCTGTTTGTAAAAATTGATTGCAAAATTAAGCTTTTCTCCCGTTATTCTCATGATTCTCAATGTAATTTTTCCAATTAAATATAAAAAAAAGTTATCACAGCTATTCTGTCTGTTTTTTTGATTAATTTTGCATGTCTGTTATAAAAATTATTCCTTTCAGGATGTTTAAGAACAAATTGCTGGTTTTCAAGATATTAATTTCAGTCATTATACTTCAATGTATCATGGCTTTTTCATTTTTATCTGAAGCACAACAACTTCAAAACCCAATACCGGTTCCCAACAGGACTAACAATCCTTCGAACCAGAATAATTTACCAAAGGATACCGTAAATTTTAAAGACAGTACCGCAATTACAAAAAGCGTGCAAAAACCCGGTCAGATTGAAGCTGAAATAAAATATACAGCCAAAGATTCTATCATCTTAAAAGGTAACGGAACTGCATTATTATATGGTGATACTGATATTAATTATCAAACCATCAATTTGAAAGCTGCATTTGTTGAAGTTAAAATCGACAGCACACTCATTTATGCCATGGGAGTTGAGGATGAAAAAGGAGAAAAAACAGGTGAACCGGTATTCAGCGAAGGTGAAACTTCATACAATTCAAGGGAGTTAAAATACAATTTAAAAACTAAAAAAGGTTTTATCAGACATGTTGTAACCAAGGAAGGTGAAGGATTTATCATCAGTGATAAAACAAAAAAGATGGGTGATAACACCTTTTGTATTGCTGACGGAAAATACACCACATGCGAAAATCATGACCATCCGGATTTCTATTTAAGCATTTCCAAAGGCAAAATTAAACCGGGTGAATATATTGTTACAGGACCAGCCCATTTGGTTGTTGCCGATGTTCCATTACCCATTGCACTCCCATTTGGATTTTTTCCTTTCACAAGTAAATATTCTTCTGGTGTATTGATGCCGGGTTATACTGATGAGTTAAACCGTGGTTTTGGCTTAACAAATGGTGGTTATTATTTTGCCATCAATGATTATATGGACCTGGAACTCCGGGGAGAGATATATACAAAAGGTACCTGGGCACTATCAGCAGCAACAAATTACACAAAAAAATACAAATTCAGGGGAAATCTGAATGTTAGTTACCGCGAGGATGTTACCGGTGAGAAAGGATTTCCTGATTATAATAAAGCCAATAATCTGAGCGTTCAATGGTCGCATAGTCAGGATGCCAAAGCAAATCCGAATTTTAATTTCTCTGCAAGTGTTCGTTTTTCAACCAGCGGTTACGACAGAAGTAATATAAACACCTATGCCCGTCCGGAAATCAATTCAAATAACACCAAACAGTCGTCAATTTCGTTTCAGAAAAGATTTCCTGATCTACCATCCCTGAGTATGACCGGAAGTGTTTCAGTAACCCAAAGAAGTAAAGATTCAACCCTGAGTGTAAATCTACCGACATTGAATATTGGTTATACCAGGTTTTATCCTTTTAAAAGGAAAAATGCTGTTGGTAGTGAAAAGTGGTATGAAAAAATAGCCATGTCGTATACCGGTAATTTCGGATTGAGTATTGACAATGTTAAGGAGACTCAGATATTGAAAACATCCCTGGTGAAGGATTGGAGAAGTATCATGCAACACAACATCCCCGTTTCTGCAAGCTTTTCATTGTTCAAATACATCAATATTACACCCAGTGTGAATTATGCTGAAAAATGGTTTTTACAGTCGGTTAACCGTAGCTGGAATGACATCAAACAGCAGGAAATGATGGATACGACCAGTGGGTTTTACAGGGTCTTTGATTTCAATATGAGTGTTTCTGCATCAACAAAACTATACGCCTTTTTCATTCCATCCAGGGCAATTTTCGGAGATAAAATTGACAGAATCCGCTGGGTGATGACTCCCAATGTTGGATTTTCATATGTACCTGATTTTCAGGATAAATTCTGGGGCTATTATCAAAGCTATACCAAAACTACACAAACATCAGCAGGTTTAAACACCAGCGATGTGTTGTATTCAAGATTTCCCACTGTATCCTATGGAAAAGGTCAGAACGGAAGCATATCATACTCATTGGCCAACAACATTGAGATGAAGGTAAAAAATGATAAAGATACCACATCCAAAGAAGCATTTAAGAAGATATCACTGATAGAAAGTTTGAATCTTGGAGGAAGCTATAACCTGGCAGCCGATTCCATGAACTGGTCGAATGTCAGTGCCAGCATTCGTTTAAAACTCACTAAAAGCTATTCATTGAGTTTGAGCACCAGTTTTGATCCGTATATGTGGGGGTTAAATTCCAGAGGTAATCCTGTCAGGATTAATCAATTAAGATTGAACAATGGTAAATTCCCGAGATTCCAGGGAACCAGTACTTCCTACAGTTATACTTTCAGCAATGAAACCTTCAATAAACTTTTTAACAAAGAAAAAAAACAAACAAATGAAAATACTTCGGATGATGTTGCCTCTCAAGGTAATAGTTTGAATCCGGAAGTTAAAGAAGGTGCTGTAGACGCAATCAAACCTGAAGAATCTGTAAAATCAGGTGATGGCTCTCAAAAATTCAGCATTCCCTGGAGTTTATCTGTAAATTATTCTATCAGGTACGGACAAAACACTGAATTCAATTATTCAAAGATGGAGTATGGAATGGAATTTACACACGATTTGAGTATCAATGGCAGCATTACGCTTACACAAAACTGGCGCATTACAGGAAATTCAAGTTATAATTTCAAAGCGAAGGAATTTACTTATACCAGTATTTCTGTAAACAGAAGTCTGCATTGCTGGAATATGTCGGCAAGTATTGTTCCATTCGGACAATATAAGTCATACAATTTTCACCTGGGTGTAAATGCCAGCATGCTTTCAGATTTGAAATATGACAAAAGAAGTGAATACGGAACGAACAATATTACCTGGTATTAGGTTATATAAGCTAACAAAAATCAGAAAATAATTATCAACTAAAAAAAATAGAAAAATGAAAATTACAGCAAACAAATCAGTATCAGCAGAATATGAACTTTTTGTTGACGGAGAAAATGCGGGAGAACTCGAATTGATGGAAAGAGCAACTGCTGAAAAACCTTTAAGCTTTATCTATGGAGTGGGTATGATGTTACCTAAATTCGAAGAAAACCTTTTTGGTCTTGCAGTAGGCGATAAATTTGATTTCGTAATAAATGCAGAAGAAGGTTACGGACTTTATGAAGATGAAAATGTAATCGATCTTGATAAATCCATTTTTGTTGTCGATGGAAAATTTGATGACTCTGTAATATTTGCAGGAAATGTTGTACCTTTGATGGACTCTGAGGGTCACAGAATTAATGCTCAGGTTGTTGAAGTTACCGATACACATGTTAAAGTGGATTTAAATCATCCTTTGGCAGGTGAAAATCTGCACTTTAAAGGTTCTGTACTTGAAGTGAGAGATGCTTCAGAAAAAGAACTGGCCGCACTTTATGGTGGTGGTTGTGGTTGTGGAAGCGGTGGATGCGGTAGCGAAGACTGTGGAAGCGGTGGATGCGGAAGTGGCGATTGTGGTTGCGACGACGAAAAAGAAGAAGGTTGTGGCCCGGGTTGTGGTTGTAAATAATAATTTTACAGAATAGAAATGTCAAATTCAATTGGAAAAATCTTCACATTCACCTCTTTTGGTGAATCACATGGAAAAGGTATTGGCGGAATAGTAGATGGTTGTCCGGCCGGCATTGAACTCGATGAAAGTTTCATACAACAGGAACTCGACAGGAGAAAACCCGGTCAATCGGCTATTGCCACACCCAGAAAAGAAGATGACAAGGTTGAATTTTTATCAGGTATTTTCGAAGGCAAAACAACAGGAACTCCTATTGCCTTTATTATCTGGAATCAAAATCAGCATAGCAGGGATTACGATCATCTCAAAGAGGTGTATCGTCCCTCGCATGCCGATTATACCTATCAACAGAAATATGGCATCAGGGATCATCGGGGCGGAGGCAGAAGTTCTGCAAGAGAAACTGCTTCGAGGGTTGTTGCCGGTGCCATCGCAAAACTCGTTCTGAATAATCTGGGCGTAAGCATACAGGCTTACACATCTCAGGTAGGACCAATTGCCATGACATTGCCTTTTGATGAAATTCAATTATCACTGACTGAAAGTAATATCGTTCGTTGTCCACAACCCGAAATTGCAGAGAAGATGATTGAATACATCTCTTCACTTAAAAAAGAAGGTGATTCAACAGGAGGTATCATTAGTTGTGTAATTAATGGTGTTCCCCTGGGATTAGGAGAACCAATATTTGACAAACTTCAGGCCAGACTGGCATTTGCCATGCTGAGTATCAATGCTTCGCATGGTTTTGATTATGGACGTGGTTTTGAAGGAGTTTCACAAAGAGGTTCTGAAATGAATGACCCCTTTATCAAAAAAGGTGATAAGGTTACAACCAAAACAAATCATTCAGGCGGAATACAAGGTGGAATCAGTAACGGAGAAACAATTTTCTTCAGGGTACTTTTTAAACCTGTAGCAACAATTGCAAAGAAACAGGATACAATCGATGTCTCGCTTAACGAAATTGAACTGGAAGCCAGAGGAAGACATGATCCATGTGTATTACCCCGTGCAGTTCCGGTGGTTGAAGCCATGGCTGCCATTACTTTGGTGGATTTATATCTGACAGCTAACAATCCGAAATGAATTCTTCTACAGAAAAATGGGCAGTGATCATCAATCTGAAATCAGGCAAACGTCATTTCAGAACTCAGATGAATTTTCTTTTCAAATCACTTGATGAAGCTGGTATTGCCTATGAACATCGTATAACCGAATTTGCAGGTCATGCCATTTTAATTGCCCGTCATTTTGCCCGTCAAAAATTCAGAAATTTTTTGGTAGTTGGTGGCGATGGCACAATCAGCGAGGTCATAAATGGGATTTTTGATGTTCATATAGCACATGCACAGGATTTAAGAATTGCACAAATTCCAAGAGGTACAGGAAACGATTGGGCCAGGTTTTGGGGTTTGAGCAGTGACTATAAACATGCTATACAAACATTTTTGCAGGGAAAAACCTTACCAATTGACATAGGTAAAGTAGAATTTGAACTCGAAGGAGAAAAACAAACGAGATTTTTCATCAATTCAATTGGATTTGGTCTTGATGCAGCAGTCGCACATCAGGCCAACAGATTAAAAAAATTTGTTGGAAGTCATTCAATTTTATATTTCTTTGCATTACTAGGCGCTGTATTTCAGTACAAACCCAAAATGGCCAAAATAAGCAATCCGGAAAAAGACATTGAAGATTATCTTTTCACCATGAACATTGCCAATGGCTGTTACAGCGGAGGTGGTATGAAGCAAAATCCCGACGCAGTACCGTGGGATGGAAAACTTGATTTGATGATGGTCAGAAAACCGGGATTTAAAGATATCATTACCGCACTGCCATTAATTTTTAACGGTAAAATTCTTCAGCATCAGGCGATTGAATCATTCAGATCAGAAACAATATTTTTAAACACCCAAAACGGAAATTATTTTGAAGCTGATGGCATCGTCGTGCATTATGCACCACCCGTTACCATCAGCCTTTTACCCGGAGCCATACAAATGGTTATTCCCTGATTATTGTTTTTTCTTACCGAAATTCCGGTCTATTTTCATGAATGGTATCACTGCCAGTGTTGGTATGGTACATAACATGATGAAGATGAAGAAATGGTAATAACCAATCAATTCCTGCAACCAACCCGCAATCATTCCCGGCAACATCATACCCAGCGCCATAAATCCTGTCAGCATGGCATAATGAGCCGTTTTATGTTTACCATCAGCAAAATAAATCATGTACAACATGTAAGCTGTAAATCCGAAACCATATCCAAACTGTTCAACCGCAACAGCAATGTTGATTAAGAGCAGATTTTCGGGTAGGAAATACGACATGTAAACATAAGTCAGATGGGGAAAAGTGATTGAAAGTGCCATAGGCCAAATCCAGTATTTCAGTCCCTGACGTGATGCCGCAATGCCTCCAACGATTCCACCCAAAGTCAGCGCGATAATACCTACTGTACCATAA
>JBILFS010000114.1:0-6434 GCA_044351455.1 Paludibacter sp.
CGGGTGCAAACACCCCATCCGCGAACCATCCATGCGCGAGTGCACCCCTGATTTCGGCATATCCTTTCGTGAATGGAATAGCAGTAAACTCTTCAATACCTGCCCGAATCTGTGGAATTGGTCTGAAATTCTGTGAGATTAATAAATCTCCGGTTGAGAGTTCTGAATCAGTAATCAGACTTTTTCTTTCTTCCATGCCAATCGACATGTCGAAAATCAACCATCTGCCTTTGATATATGCTTCCTGAATAAATAATGAAGGATTTTCAGATTGAGCGATGCCGGTGTTGAGTTTAAGCCCGTAGGCAATTTCGAATTTTTTGTCCGGATTTACAAAAGGTTTGAAAAATTCCAGTTGACAGGAAATACTGTTTGGTTTTGAAGATATCTTTCCATAATTCTTGCTCTGAAACCAAAAAGGTGCAAAATTTCCGGTGGAACCAATGCCGTTTAATTCAATATTATAATGAAAAGGTGAGGACTGTCCATGTATGAAACCTGCGAGCATCAACAGTAAGCCGGAAAATATGTAGCGTAGCGTTTTCATTTTTCCTGATTATTTAGTTTCAATGCTCCAAATGTCGTTTTTGATTCCCGTCTCATCTTCACCAAAGGCAATGTATGCCTTATCGTGGATGACAAAGGAAATGCAATTTTCCCGTGAACCATTGCTTAATTCTCCCGCTTTATACCATTGATTGGCATTGATGTCGTATTCAAGAATGTCATTTTTTATATGTCCGCCATCATGATCACCTCTGAAAAATCTTCCTGTGGAAACAAAAATGCGTTTTGAAATTGAAAATGCAGTGGCATTGATTCTGCCTTTGTCGGGCATCCTACGCAGTTTTTTCCATTCATCAGTTGCCGGAATGTATTCCCACCAGTCGTTTTCGTTCCAGGATGCAAAACCGGTTCCGCTAAAAAAATGCGCTCCGTCAGAACAAGCTACTGCGCAGGATCTGACATATCCCGGAAAATTCTTAATCCTGATCCATTTATCCTGAACGGTGTTGTATTTGTAAAAAACACCACTGAAATTGGCTAGTCCGAAACCGTGAACCACATAGATTTCATCATTGATTACAAAGGAAACAGCATGGTTGGTAAATATTTCTGGAAAGTCTGCTTTGCGTGTCCAGGTGTCGTTTGACCGATCATACATCCACCAATCGCGCAAATAAGCTGAATCGATTAAAACGGCATTCGTATTGGGGGCACCATAAAAACCCAAACCTGCATAAGCATTTTGTCCGACTACCGCCGAAACCGGAAATACCCTTGTTTTTCCCGGAAAATCCTTCTTCCTTTTCCATTGATTTGTTTCCGGATTAAAAGTGTAAACACTTTTGAGATACTCCTCACCAAATTTTCTGCCCATCAGGATGTAAGCCTGATTGTCGAGTACAAAAGCGGTGGCACATGCCCTGGAAACGGAATCAACTTCCCCGATTTTGCTAATCTTCAGGGGTGCATAAGGGGTTTCTTCCGGATTGCAACCGAAAGATAAGAGCACGATGAGATAAAACAATACCGGATTTTTAATTTTCATTTTTCAGGATTGATGGCAGTTGATTTCATTAAACTGAAATCATACTGAATGGCACAAATATAGGGATTTTTTTTAACTTCTGATAGCTAATCCTTCAGCTTTCAGATAGGCTTTGAGTTCCGGAATTCCGATTTCTTTATAGTGAAAGATGCTGGCTGCGAGTGCTGCATCTGCTTTTCCTGCTTCAAATACTTCCGTGAAATGTGCCATCGTACCGGCTCCGCCACTTGCAATTACTGGCACATTGACTGCTTCTGATACTGCCCTGGTGATGTCTAATGCAAATCCATCTTTGGTGCCGTCGTTATTCATGGATGTCAGCAATATCTCGCCTGCTCCCAATGCCACGGCTTGTTTTGCCCAATCAATGGTTTTGATTTCAGTAGGAATTCTACCGCCGTTCAGATATACATACCATTCCCCATTCACACATTTGGTGTCGATGGCAAGTACTACACACTGACTGCCGAACTGTTTGGCTAAATCGTTGATGAGTTGCGGATTGCGTACAGCCGATGTGTTCACCGAGATTTTATCGGCTCCGCATGCCAGCAACACGGAAACATCTTCGACACTGGATATTCCTCCGCCCACTGTAAACGGGATGTTGATGTGTTTTGCAATGCGTGTTACCAGTTCCGACAGGGTTTTTCTTTTTTCGTTGGTAGCCGTAATGTCTAAAAATACCAGTTCATCGGCGCCCCTTTATGATACGTTTTGCTAACATATTGATATTATGTATTATAATGCTTTTAAACAGCTGTTGTCTTCATTCCATCCTCCCAAAGTGATTGTTTCAAGCTGATTTACCATTTGCTTATTGACAGGTTTTTCAACTTTAACATAATTGGAAGTAAAACCGTACATCATCTCGCCATGTCCGCGACTTTCCCAAAGTACCGGGTAAGTTTTGGATTGTTGACTTTCATAAAATGCTTTCAGTTTTTTATCTGATAATAAATGCAGGATATCACTTCTTCTTTTTCTTTCAGTGATGGAATTGTGATGTTCTATCTCCAGCATTTTGGTATTTGCTCTTTCCGAATAGGTAAAAACATGCAACTGAGAGATATTCAGGGAATCAATGAACCGACAGGATTCTTCGAACAAAGCATCTGTTTCGCCATGAACACCCACAATTACATCCACACCAATAAAGGCTTCAGGCATCAGTGCTTTGATGTAAGAAACTTTATGTGCAAATAATTCCCGGTCGTATTTCCTTTTCATCAGTTTAAGAACCTCATTGGTGCCTGATTGCAGGGGAATATGGAAATGAGGCATGATTCTTTTGCTGGTTGCCACATACCGGATTATCTCATCGGTAAGTAAATTGGGTTCTATGGATGATATCCTGAATCTGACAGGTGCATCAATCTGATCCAGTGCTTTTACCAGATCAAAAAAACGCTCTCCGGTACTTTTGCCGAAATCCCCGATATTCACACCAGTCAGTACAATTTCTCTGGCCCCTTCCCGGATAACCTCTTCAGCCATAGCCACTGTCTGTGCAATATCCGCATTGCGACTTCTTCCTCTAGCCAAAGGGATGGTACAGTAGGTGCAATAATAATCGCAACCATCCTGAACTTTGAGAAAATAACGTGTACGGTCGTCACGCGACACCGACGGTTTAAATTCCTTAACTTTTTTGATGCCGGAATGATGTACCTCAACCTGATGATCCGGATTGAGATTTCTTAAGTGCTCGAGGATGCTGAATTTTTCATTGGCACCCAAAACCAAATCCACACCGGGTATGGCTGCGATTTCTTCCGGTTTCAACTGGGCATAACAACCTGTAACCACCATGATAGCATCCGGATGGGTTCTGTTAAGTCTGCTGATAGCCTGCCGGCATTTGCGGTCGGCCACATCGGTAACCGAACAGGTGTTGATGATGCAAACATCCGCCTGTTCACCGGTTTTGGCTTTCACAAATCCTTCTTCTTTCATCTTCTTCCCGATGGCCGACGTTTCGGCAAAGTTCAGTTTGCAACCCAGGGTGTGAAAGGCGACTTTTTTATTGTTAAATACGGAGTGATCAATCATTGAGACGTAAAAAAATGACTGCAAAGTTAATCAAAAAAACTCAAAAAGAGCTTCTTTGCTTTTGCGTACTTTGGGAAGTTTGGCGTTATAATCGGTCTCCTCGTTTCTGTATCCCACGGCCATCAAACAAGCTGAAGCCAGTCCTCTTTCTTTCAATCCAAGCAGTTCGTCTAATTTTGCATTACTGAAACCTTCGATAGGTACAGAATCAATTTCCTCCACGGCAGCAGCAGCCAGTGCAAATCCCAATGCGATATATGCCTGTTTCGAAGCCCAGTTCAGGGTTTTTTCTTCACCGATACTAACGATAAAACTCATCATTTGCCGGTAAGCCTTCACTTTTTCAACAGGTAATTTTCTGACTCTCAGGATTCTTTCTTCATACTCGTCGAGCATTTCATTGGTAATAGCCGTATGACATGCAAAAACTAATAATTCTGATGCCATCGGAATCTGTGGTTGTCCACCTGCGGCAGTTTCAAAAATTTTATCCCGGAGTGCCTGATCGGAAATAACCAGAATTTTAAAAGGTTGAATGCCCATGGATGTAGGAGCCAAACGAATGGCTTCGAGTATGATATCTAATTTTTCAGCAGGAATTTTTTTGCCGTTCATTTGCTTGCTGGCATAACGGCGGTTTAAACTTTCTATAAATGACATAATCTTGATTTTTATCTGTACAAAAGTAATAATTTTAAGCGGTTTCACTGAATTTTTTCTCCGTGAAATCCGATTAATCTAACACTAACACTTCAGTTTTCATTTTGTTGTGAAATCCACCGATTTTTTGTACTTTTGTCCCTCTTTAAAAAATATTTATCAAGATATTCCTATGTTTGAATCATTAAGCGAAAGACTGGAACGGTCGTTTAAAATCCTGAAAGGGGAGGGACAGATTACCGAAATCAATGTGGCTGAAACCCTGAAGGATGTGCGTAAAGCATTGCTGGATGCCGACGTAAATTATAAGACTGCAAAAACATTTACCGATACGGTTAAAGATAAGGCCATTGGTCAGAATGTACTCACTTCGGTAAAACCATCGCAACTGATGGTGAAGATTGTGCACGACGAACTGGCTGAACTGATGGGTGGTCAGAGTGTTGATGTCAATTTAAGCGGAAATCCTGCTGTTATTCTGATGTCGGGTTTGCAGGGTTCCGGTAAAACCACTTTCTCCGGTAAACTGGCTAACTTTCTGAAAAACAAAAAAGGAAAACGTCCGCTTTTGGTTGCCTGTGATGTTTATCGTCCTGCTGCAATCGAACAGCTGAAGGTATTGGGCGAACAATTGCAGATTCCTGTTTATGCTGAATTGGATAGCAAAAGTCCGGTTAGCATTGCCGAAAATGCCATCAAATATGCAAAACAACATTATAATGATGTGGTGATTGTGGATACTGCCGGTCGTTTGGCAGTTGACGAGATGATGATGAACGAGATCGCAGCCATCAAAAAGGCCATTCAACCCCAGGAAATTTTGTTTGTGGTGGACTCCATGACTGGTCAGGATGCGGTAAATACAGCGAAGGAATTCAACGACCGACTCGATTTTGATGGTGTTATTCTTACCAAATTAGATGGTGATACCCGTGGTGGTGCTGCACTTTCTATCCGCTCGGTGGTTAACAAACCGATTAAGTTTGTGGGTACAGGAGAGAAAATGGATGCATTAGATGTATTTTATCCTGAACGTATGGCCGACCGTATCCTGGGGATGGGTGATATTGTTTCGCTCGTTGAACGTGCACAGGAACAGTATGATGAGGAAGAAGCACGGAAACTGCAGCGTAAAATCGCTAAAAATCAGTTCGATTTCGATGATTTTCTTTCGCAGATTCAGCAAATCAAAAAGATGGGTAACATCAAGGATTTGGCTTCCATGATTCCGGGTATGGGAAAAGCGCTCAAAGATGTTGATATTGATGATAATGCCTTCAAGGGTATTGAAGCCATTATTCATTCCATGACTCCCCACGAAAGAGCGAATCCGTCGGTGTTAAACGGAAGTCGTAAAAACCGCATCGCCAAAGGTAGCGGCACAACCATCGTGGAAGTAAACCGCTTGTTGAAGCAATTCGAACAAACCGGCAAAATGATGAAGATGGCGACCATGCAACAATCGAAAATGAAAGCCGGTAAGAGAAGATAAGTTATTAAAAAGTTTATATCAGCAATATGTATGAATTAATTGATGGGAAAGCCATCGCCGATCAAATCAAGAGTGAAATAGCAGCAGAAGTTCAGGAAATAATGGCTGCCGGTGGAAAACAACCTCATTTGGCTGTGATTATTGTTGGTCACGATGGCGGAAGCGAAACCTATGTGGCTCACAAAGTTAAATCCTGCGAGCAGGTTGGTTTTAAATCGACCCGTATTGCACTTGAAAATGATGTAACAGAAGAGGCTTTGCTTCAGGAAATTGAAAAATTAAATCAGAATGCGGATGTGGATGGATTCATTGTTCAGTTGCCGCTTCCAAAACATATTTCTGAACAAAAAGTTATCGAAGCAATCGACTACAAAAAAGATGTGGATGGATTTCATCCGGTAAATGTAGGTCGCATGTCGATAGGTTTGCCCTGTTATGTTTCGGCAACACCATCCGGCATCATGGAATTATTAAAAAGATACAAGATTCCCACAGCCGGAAAAAACTGCGTAGTCATTGGTCGTTCCAACATCGTTGGTAAACCGGTTGCTTCACTCATGATGCAAAAAGCCTATCCCGGTGATGCTACAGTAACGGTTTGTCACAGTCGCACCGCCAACCTGAAGGAAGTATGTGCGCAGGCTGACATCATCATTGCAGCATTGGGTTCCCCTGAAT
>JBILFS010000115.1:0-6393 GCA_044351455.1 Paludibacter sp.
TCCACATTGCTCAGGGTTTTTTCCTGCAACATGCGCTTTACAGCCACCACATGCGCTTTAGCCAGGTCGACCACATGGATATAATCGCGGATACAGGAACCATCAGGTGTGTTATAATCATCCCCAAAAACCTGAAGCTGCTTGCGCAACCCAATGGCAGTCTGCGTGATAAACGGCACCAGATTCTGAGGCACACCATTTGGCAACTCACCGATTTCGGCAGAAGCATGCGCCCCAATCGGATTGAAATACCTCAGGATGATACTCTGATAAGTATTCGGATTCGCGTAAATTGTATCTCTGATGATTTCTTCACCAACCTGTTTTGTATTGCCATAAGGCGACATGGCAGGTTTGATAGGTGCATATTCGGTTACAGGCAGCACATCAGGCTGACCATAGACAGTACACGACGAAGAAAACACAAAATATTTCACCTTATGAATAGGCATCAACTGAAGCAGGTTGATCAGCGAAACCAGATTATTTCTGTAGTAATACAGCGGTTTTTCCACCGATTCACCCACAGCCTTGCTGGCAGCAAAATGAATGATGGCATCAATATCGCCATATTTATCAAACATGCGGTCGAGTGCCACATAATCCACACAATCGATATTTTCGAAAGCCGGACGAACACCCGTAATTTTCTCGATACCATTCAGCACCTCAATATTGGAATTCGATAAATTATCGACAATCACCACCTCATAACCCTCGTTGATAAGTTCAACCGTAGTATGCGAACCAATATAACCGGTTCCACCTGTAACTAATACCTTTGCCATAATTATTTATTAAAAAGTTGTTGCGGATAAACACCCTTACGAACTAACTCATTGATTTTCAACACCACCTGTGGACGGTCCTCGGCATACGTAACACCAAACCATTTAGCGGTAGTATCAAGCACCTTACAGGAAGCCACACCCTCCACAATCAGGTTATTCACCGCAAGCGGAATATAAAATTCAGATTTCAGCTCCATACCCTTTTCGGCCAGGAATTGTTTGAAAAACGCTTCAGAATAATCGAAATAATCCGGCGTAAAGCCCCACATATTCATAGAAACAGGCGTATTGGCAGGAATAGTCACCTCTTCACCTTTTTCATCAATATAGATGATGGCACCCGATTTTTCCTCGATATGCGTTCTTTCAACCACATTGGTCAGCAAACCATTCTCATCCACCACACAAACACCGCGACTTACCGAACCACTTTCTGAAAGTGTATTTCCCACATGATAACCCACCATGCAATATTCATTCTTTTTACCGGCCACACTGGTTAGAAACTGAGCCAGCACTTCAAAAGATTCCTTACCATAGAAATCATCCGCATTGATAACAGCAAAAGGCTCATTGATAACACCTTTACCCATCAGCACCGCATGATTCGTACCCCATGGTTTTTCTCTTTCAGGATTGAAAACAGAACCTTCCGGCACATTATTAATATCCTGAAAAACGATTTCCACATCAATCAGGTTTTTGAACTTATTTACGACAATTTCTCTGAAATCCTTCTCAAAACTTTCACGAATCACAAAAACAATCTTTCCGAATCCTGCTCTGATAGCATCAAAAATCGAATAATCCATGATTGTTTCGCCATTGGGACCCAGTCCGTCAAGCTGTTTGAGTCCGCCATAACGACTACCCATTCCTGCTGCAAGTACAAATAATGTTGGTTTCATTGGTTTTAATATAATTGTTTTAGAAAAATGAAGTGCAAAAATACGGAAATTTTTTGAAAGATGGGGAAAAAAATTTTTTGATGAGGGCTTTGAAGAATTCCATTAATCTGTTAACTACCCGCTTGCTTTGTTTTTGAGCTGTTTCCAAAATGGAAATAGTTGAAATTATTTAATCACTTCAATAACAGCATCAGGATTTTCAAGGTATTAAAATGATGTTCCTAAATGCCTGAACATCTCCATGGTATTAACATATCGAACATTCAATGCAGTACAAACATCAGGAATTTTGATCTTTCTCAGAATATTTGGTGCAGCAACCTCATGTGTAACTATTATACGATTCGCACTATCATGCAACGCAAAAGCAATAATAAATGCATCGGCTTCTTTAGAATCTAAAAATTCATTGAGGGCTGCCGGTTTATATCGACCCGATTTTGATACTGCCCAACCAATTACATGAGTATAAGCATCCATCACCTCATCGGAGTTGTTGCAGAAGATCCCTTGGGGTGACTGACCCATTGTAATTCTGGCAATTTGATCTAGTCTAACTTTATTCATACCTCACCCCTCCCAATTCTTTCTTCTTCCCCATTTCCACAGGGATTTTTAAGTTTATTTCCCGGCCAAGTGGGGAGGGCGCACGACCACACCGGAGTAGAATATCTGTTTGTATCATCTGTGTTATGAAATCGAGATTCCTCAGGAACTGTAGTGTTCAATTTGCTGTGGTGTTTCGGGCTGTCGCTCTTTTCGTGCCATGGCCATTACAACTTCTTTGTCGGTACTCAACAGCAATCGTTCGTAAAGACTTGAATTTATTTGTCGCTCTAGTTCCCGACCCGTCCATGCATTTTGTATTGCGACCAGTTCAATTGTGTCCGCACTGCGGACACAATTGGATAACTGCGATAAAACAGACGACACCAGTTCAACTGCCGATACGAAAACCCGCTACCATACTCAGGCGTTAATTGCTCAGCCAATCCCCTTATCAGATAGCTTCCGTAGTCTACACGTTCTTTTCCCTGCTGCTCTTCTTTGAAAATGCGTTCACCCAACTTCCAGTACATTTCTACCCGGTAAAACTCCACACTTCGAACTGCTTTCGCCCGGGATTGTCCGATGATGGTTTTGATTTCTTCGACAAAGTTGCCGGAGAATTTTTCTTTTAATTCATTCATAATTCAGGTTTTTTAATTGGTTCATAATATCTTTTTCGAGTGCATGCGACTGAGTAAACAAATCAGTCAAATTCGATTTATATGCCTGTATTTTCGCTTTGTTTTACAGACAAAGCGCCACTTCATCATAAACCCGCTGTGCATCTTTTTCATCGAGATCCGGGTTTAAACGGCTTACACTTGCTTTAAAAATATCCGTGAAAATATTCGTTGATTCGTCCCAACAGGCACTTTTCAACGAAAGATACTGATAACCCAAACGGCTCAGGTGCAGTATTGCAGGTATCTTTACACGTGTATTTTCATTGAAATGCATAGGCAATTACAGATGTATTTTTTTCAACTTTACAAATTTACAAAAAATCTTTTATTATTACCATTCTTTCATTTGAAATGATAACCAATTTTCATAAATCCGCAAAATAAATCAAAAATCTATTTATTTAAATTGCCTATTTATCTTTTTTATTTATCTTTGCAATCCCATTTTATCATTGACTTAGTAGCTCAGCTGGTAGAGCAACAGACTCTTAATCTGTGGGTCGAGGGTTCGAACCCCTCCTGGGTCACTGAAAATATTCAAAATCTTAGTTTCATTGTTTATTCATTTACTGAAACTTACTATCTTTGCAGGTAATGAAAAAGAAATTCCCTTTATACGTAAAAATATTGCTGGCCATGCTTGTCGGCATTGCTTTTGGCTATATTGCTATTGCTTTTGGTATCGAAAATTTCGTTGCAAACTGGATTGAACCCTGGGGCACCATCTTCATCCGGTTACTGAAACTGATTGCCATCCCCCTTGTTTTTATTTCTTTGATAAAAGGGGTTGTGCAGATGAAAGATATCAGCAAACTATCCGGACTGGGCATCAAAACCATTTCAATCTATATTGTTACAACCCTGATTGCTGTGCTGACGGGTGTGGGAATGGTAACGCTTATTAATCCCGGTGAATATTTTCCGAAGGATAAAACTGCTGAACTTCTGGCTGCATCCGACACCGATTTATCGGCTAATATTGAGCAAGCCGGAAAACTGAAGGAAACCGGTCCGCTCGATTTTGTGGTCAATATTATTCCTGAAAATCTGACTGTTGCCGCAGGGGATAATTCGGCCATGCTGCAGATAATTTTTGTGGCCATGCTGATTGGGATTGCCATGTTATCCATTGGAAAGAAAGTTACAGCAGTACTCGAACCCATCATCGATGCTGTTGATCTGGTCATTCTGAAAATCGTTGATTTCATTATGAATTTTGCACCAGTGGGTGTTTTTGCACTAATGGCTACCACCATAGCCGGATTTTCAGGCGATATCCGCATGTTTGGTTCTCTGGGGATGTATGCTTTAACGGTTGTACTGACTCTCCTGCTCATCGCAATGGGTTTTTATCCGGTTTTTCTGTGGATTTTCAGAAGAATTCGCATTTCTGAGTTCCTGAAAGGCGTTTTCCCCATCCAGCTGATGGCTTTTTCTACCAGTTCCAGTTCGGCAACACTGCCCTTCACAATGGAACATGCGCAACAAAAAATGGGTGTTTCCGAGGAAACGGCTTCCTTTGTATTCCCGCTGGGAGCTACCATCAACATGGATGGCACAAGCGCTTATCAGGCAATTGCCATCATTTTCATTGCCCAAATCATGAATATTGATCTCACACTGGCTCAAATGTTAAGCATTGTGTTACTTACAGTGATAGCATCCATCGGTACACCGGGCGTTCCGGGTGCGAGTATTGTTATGACTGTTATGGTGCTCACCACCGTAGGTATTCCTGTGGAAGGACTGATGCTGATTCTTGGCATCGACAGAATTTTAGATATGCTCAGAACGGTGGTCAATGTAACGGGCGATGTTTTTGTTGCTAAATTAATTGACAAACCTGTTTCTTCAATCAACAAATAAACCATTATGCTCAAATATGCAATTATCATTTTGAGATGTTTTAATCATTTTTATTGTCATTTTTTTATAATTATCGCATTTTAACTATCTTTTTTATTTAATTTCAAAGTTTTTTATATCTTTTTGGCTTGATTAGAGCCGGCATTTCCACTGCTTTTCATGAATAACAAATTCATGCAACTTACAAACAATAAGATAATACGAACAAATGATATCAGAATGAAACACAAAACACCTCGTTTAACTACATTTAATAAGTCGCAATATTTTTTTTCAATTCATTGATGAAAAAATTTGTGCACAATTATCAATATATCTAATTTTGCATCAGACAAGAAAACAAAATGTCAACAATAAACTAAAAACGCGAGATGAAATTCACTAAAATGCATGGAACCGGTAACGATTATATATACGTGAACGGTTTTACAGAAGAAATTGAAAATCCCGCCGAAGCGGCCATCCGCTGGAGCGACCGACACAAAGGTATCGGTTCCGATGGATTAGTACTGATTTTACCCTCAGAGTCGTGCGACTTCAGAATGAGGATGTTTAACGCCGATGGATCAGAATCGGAAATGTGTGGAAATGCCTCCAGATGTATAGGCAAATATGTGTACGATAAAGGATTAACATCTAAAACAGAAGTAAGCTTAGAAACGCTTGCCGGCGTGAAAATCCTGAAGTTATTTTTAGGGAGTGATGGAAAAGTTGATTCTGTTACTGTAGATATGGGAGAACCTATTCTGGAAGCAGAGAAAATCCCGACTACTATCAAAAAGTCACAGGTTATCAATGAAAACTTAACTTTTGCAGGAAATCTGAACTACAACATCACAGCCGTTTCAATGGGCAATCCGCACGCAGTAATTTTCACCTCAGGCATTGCCGGAATGGATTTGGCTGCAATCGGACCAAAAATCGAAAATGAATTATCCGTATTTCCAAGAAGAACAAATACTGAATTCATTGAAGTGATTGAAAAAGGCTTTATCAAAATGAGGGTTTGGGAAAGAGGTTCCGGAGAAACTTTAGCTTGTGGTACAGGCGCCTGCGCTTCAGTGGTGGCAGGAGTTTTAAACGGCTTAACCGACAGAAAAACCAGGGTTGAATTATTAGGCGGGGAATTGATTATCGAATGGAAAGAAGAGGATAATCATGTATATCTTACCGGTTCGGCAACGACGGTTTTCGAAGGAGAAACAGAACAATAAAACAATAATAAAAAACACAAGTATTAACTTAAAAATCATGGCGTTAATTAACGAAAATTTCATTAAAATTCCGGCTACGTATTTATTTTCAGAGATAGCCAAAAGAGTCGCAAATCATCAGGAACAAAATCCTGAAGCAAAAATTATCAGAATGGGAATCGGCGATGTAAGCCTGCCATTACCCGATGCATCGGTGGATGCAATGATTGCGGCTGCAGAAGAACAAAGAAAATCAGCAACATTTCGCGGTTATGGGCCCGAACAGGGTTATGCTTTCCTCAGAGAAGCTATCAGATTGAATGATTTTATAGCAAGAGGGGTGGAAATTGATGCTGACGAGATATTTGTAAGTGATGGTGCCAAGAGTGACACCGGTAATATA
>JBILFS010000183.1:0-4961 GCA_044351455.1 Paludibacter sp.
ATTTCACTGATATCTTCTGCTTTGGTATAATGGATTTCAAAAAATATAAATCCGTTACTTTCAAGATGATTAAGGGCGTAATGTGCAATTATCCTGTAAAAAATCAAAGGATCTTCATCAGGAACAAACAAAGCCAGATGAGGTTCAAAATCTTTTACATTAGTATGTATTTGTTCTATCTCAGAAGCCGGAATGTATGGAGGATTACTAACAATGATGTCGTAGGTTAAAGCATCATCGGTATAATTTAAAATATCCTTTTGAAAAAAATGTACATCAGATTGATTTAACTTAGCATTAACACTGGCAATCTCCAGTGCATTCTGAGAAATATCACATGCAAAAAGCAAGCATTCAGGAAGAAAGTACTTTAAACTGACAGGAATACAGCCACTTCCTGTTCCGATATCCAGTATTTTCATCCCGGGCATAGCACTTTCCCTCACCCACTCCACCAGTTCTTCCGTCTCCGGACGGGGAATTAAGACCGATTCATTGACTTTAAAATTCAAACCACAAAATTCTGTTTCGCCCAAAACATACTGAACCGGCATTCCGGCTTTTAGTTTTTCAACATAATTCTCCAGAGTTTCTCTTTGATTTTCAGAAAAAACAGTATCTTTGTTTACTAAAATTGCAGTATAATTCCATCCGGTCACCGCTGATAAAATCAATCGGCTCAATGAATTAATTTCTTCTCCGGTATATAAATCTGCCAGAGTTGTCCGGATATATTGAATGGCTGTCTGCATAATTTGCAAAGATAATGAAAACAGAGCAGGAAGAAAAATACATGCACAGATGTTTGCAACTTGCCGCTATCGGAGGTAGTTTTGTAGCACCCAATCCCATGGTAGGAGCAATCGTTGTTCATCAGGATAAAATTATTGGTGAAGGTTATCATGTCAGATATGGTGCTTTACATGCTGAACCAAAGGCAATTTATGCTGTCAAAGAAAAGGAACTTCTGAAAGAATCCACCCTTTACGTAAATCTTGAACCTTGTTCACATTTTGGAAAAACACCTCCCTGTGCCAATCTGATTGTGGAAACAGGCATTCCCCGGGTGGTTATCGGCACCCTCGACCCCAACCCGAAAGTAAGTGGAAGAGGCGTGAAAATTCTTGAAAAGGCGGGTATTGAAGTTAAAGTCGGAGTTTTAGAAGATGCCTGTAATGCGCTGAATAAAAGGTTTTTCCATTGGCAGAAATATCATCGTCCCTATATATACCTGAAATGGGCACAAACGAAAGACGGATTTATGGATGCTTTGAGAACTAACCCAGAAATTTTACCACTCCAGATTTCCAATCCCATAACCCGTCAGCTCACCCATAAATTTCGCTCTGAAAATCAGGCCATTATGGTTAGCACCAATACAGTAATACTGGATAATCCATCGCTGACCGTACGAAACTGGACAGGTAAGAATCCGGTAAGAATTGCGCTCGACAGGATTGGCAGAATACCTGAGAATTATAATATGATGGATAATTCGGTAAAGACCCTGATTTTCACCGAAAATAAAGCCTCACACAAAGGAAATACGGAATTCATTCAGATTAATTTTGAGGAGGATACTTTGAATCAGGTGATGAAACATCTGGCAGACAGAAATATTCATTCTGTTTTGGTTGAAGGAGGTGCCAAATTACTTCACAGTTTCATCAGAGAAAATCTTTGGGATGAAATTAATATTGAAGTATCGGAAACGATAATTGAAAAGGGCGTGGCTGCTCCGGTTATTACAGGCATTCCTCATGGGATTAAAGAGTTTGATAATCATCAATGGATTAGCTACATCAACAAACAAAACCATGAAAAATGAATGATTTGCTCCTGATAATATTAATTGTACTATATATCTACACAATCATCAGTGCTATTCCTGTTCTTTTGCTTGAAAACAGGAATCCGGTTCGGTCGTTGTCGTGGATAATTGTGCTTATATTATTGCCATTACTGGGAATTGTGTTGTATTTATTAATCGGTCAGAATTACCGCAAACAAAAAATTATTTCCAAAAAAAGTGTCAGGCATCATTCAGCAATGCCTCAGCGGGAATTAAATCCTGAAAGTTTTAGTGAAATTATTACAGAAAAAAAACATTTGAATCTGATAAAACTATTGTATAAAAACAGCGATGCAGCTGTATGGGCAAACAATAAAATCGAGATTCTTTCGGATGGAGAGAGTACTTTTAAAGCGATGTTTGATGCAATTGAATCAGCAGAAAATCACATTCATATTGAGTTTTTTATTTTTGGTAATGATATAATTTCGAACAAGTTAAGAGAATTATTGATTCAAAAGGCCAAACAGGGTATCAGGGTTAGAATGATTTATGATTATCTCGGAAGTTTTAATCTTTCAGGCATTTATATTCAGTCGCTCAAAGATGCAGGTGTATATGTTAAGCCCTTTTTACCATTGCGTTTAAGATTACGAAGAAGCAAAATCAATTTCAGAAATCACAGGAAGGTATTGATTGTGGATGGAAAATTTGGTTTCACGGGTGGACTCAACATTGCCGACCGTTATCTTTTTGGTAATAATCTTGGAAAATGGCGGGATACTTTTGTAAGATTCGAAGGCTCTGTTGTTCACGGATTACAGTCCTTATTCCTGACTGATTGGTATTTTGTGGAAAGAAAATTAATTACTGATGCCAAATATTATCCTGAACCTCAGGTATTTGAAAATAATCTCGTACAAATTGTAAGCAGTGGTCCGGATTCGGATTGGGAAACAATCATGCAGGGAATCAGTGCTGCAATCATGGCTTCAAAAAAATACATATTCATTCACACACCATATTTTGTTCCAAATGATATTGTCCTGCATTCAGTTTGTATTGCTGCCCTGAGTGGCATTGATGTCAGACTGATGATACCAACGAAATCAGATTCACGCCTTTCTGATGCCTGTACGTCGAGTTATTTAGGAGAAATTCTGGAAGCTGGCGTTAAAGTCTACAGATACAAAAAGGGATTCCTGCATAGTAAAGCCATCGTTATTGATGATAATTTGTCGATTGTAGGTTCAGCCAATCTGGACGAAAGAAGTTTCAACCAGAATTTTGAGGCCAATGCCTTCATTTTCGACAGAAAGACTGCCACACATCTTAAAAATCTGTTTATCAAAGACATGCAAAACTGTACCGAAATAAGTTTTCAGGATTGGCACAACAGAAAACGCAATCAAAAATTAAAGGAATCTATTGCCCGACTTTTCAGTCCCCTCGTTTAAGAAATTCAGATTGTAAAAATTCAACCAAATTGAATAACAACCTGATATTATCAAAATTTCAACTTAAAATATCATTTATTACTACTAAATATTTCAAAATAAAAACGTAAATTTGTAACCCGTAAAAACGATAATTATATGAGTCCTAACATATTCAAAACCACCATGATGAACGGCCTTGTCATGGGTATTTTATTTTCTTTAAATTTCTGGTGTTCCACATCCAAACAAATTGTTCCGCTTTTATTGTCATATGCCCTCATCGTAATAATCATTGTACTGATTTACAGAATGGCAGTTCGGTTCAGAGATGTTGACAATGGTGGATTCATTTCGTATTGGAATGTATTTAATTTCACAGTACTAACATTCTTTTATGCAGCCATCATATCAACTGTTTTCAAAATTATTTATACTACCTACATCGACACTGAATATCTTCAGATGGTTTTACAGGAAAGTGTGAAACAAATGGAGCAAAACCGATCACTGTTTGAAAAATTGGGTGTGCCTATGGATGACAATTACTACGAAGAACTTGAAAAACAAATGAAGCCCGTGAGATTCTCTTTGCAGACAATCTGGTTAAATGTATTTTCTGCAGTCATTGTAGGTTTGATTCTTGGTGGAATTGTAAAGAAAAATAAAGGATTATTTGATGATGAACCAGCAAAAAATTCCGGTAATAATGAAATACAACAATAAACATGGATATATCTGTTATCGTTCCGCTTTATAACGAAGAAGAATCCTTAGGAAAACTCTTCGAATGGATAAAAAAGGTTATGACCAAAAACGGGTATAGCTTTGAAGTTATTTTTATCAACGATGGAAGTACAGATCATTCCTGGAAAATCATTGAAAAACTTAAAGCTGAAAACAAAGAGGTCAGAGGAATAAAATTCAGATATAATTACGGTAAATCGCCTGCTTTATACTGTGGCTTTAAGGCTGCAGAAGGTGATGTTGTAATTACAATGGACGCCGATTTACAGGATAGTCCGGATGAAATACCCGGTTTATTTAAAATGATCACAGAAGATGGATATGACCTTGTTTCAGGTTGGAAGAAGAAAAGATACGACTCCAAACTCACCAAGAATATTCCTTCGAAAATTTACAATGCAACAGCCAGAAAAGTAACAGGACTCAAGCTTCACGACATGAATTGCGGTTTGAAAGCATATCGTTCAGATGTTGTAAAAAATATTGAGGTATATGGCGAAATGCATCGTTATATTCCTTTTCTGGCGAAAAATGCCGGTTTTAAAAATATTGGAGAAAAGGTTGTTGAGCATCGTAAAAGAGAATTCGGAACCAGCAAATTTGGCTTAAGTCGTTTTGTAAACGGATATCTTGATTTAATGACACTTTGGTTTTTATCAAAATTCGGTAAAAAACCAATGCATTTTTTTGGTCTTTATGGCAGTCTGATGTTTATCCTTGGTTTTATTTCAGTATTGGTTGTTGGTGCTTATAAATTTTATGCATTGATTAGCCATGTACCAGCGCCATTGGTAACAGATACTCCCTATTTTTACATAGCTCTGACTGCCATGATTTTGGGCACGCAAATGTTTCTTACAGGTTTCCTGGGTGAAATTGTGGCAAGAAACTCTACTGAAAGAAATAATTATCTGATAGAAAAAGAAATCTGATATGGAAATTTTTAAGTATGTTATACCCGCCTTTATTGTCATGATGACCGCCTA
>JBILFS010000116.1:0-6307 GCA_044351455.1 Paludibacter sp.
TACTCTGGCAATAGAATCTGTTGTAAGTGTTCCTGCACCAAATGCTTTAGCTTTGTAGAAATTTCTTTCTTCGTCGTGACTTTCGGCATAACCCACCCATCTTCTTGGGTTTGAATTCAATCCACCAAAATCGCTGTTAGAAGAGAAGCCCATGGCTGCCTGCGAATAAGAATTGTTTGCATTTCTCCATAAATACATGCCACGATTGGCAAGTTCAAGTTCTTCATCATAATTACAGAAATGCTCCAGAATAAACATCACATCACTTTTAACTGCTTTGGCAGCGTTGTAATAATCGGTAAGAATGTCGATACGCGACTGATCATAATTAGATGCAGTTGATTCTGTGCTGGATCTTTGTGTCAATCCTTTGGTTAAGTCCATGCGGAAACCATCAATTTTATATTCCTGAATCCAGTATTGAACCACCCTTTTGAAAAACTCACGTGTTCCTGAATATTCATGATTAAAATCGTGGAAAACACTGTAAGGATGCGGAGCAGTAACATTGAACCATGGATTATTAGCTGCAGTGGCATTCGAAGTGGCATTCCAATATAATTTTGCCATAGGATTAATACCTGTTGAATGGTTGAAAGCCATATCGACAATAACGGCTATACCTCTTTTATGACATTCATCAACAAATTTCTTATACATTTCAGGAGAACCATAAAACTTATCCGGTGCAAAAAAATGGTTGGGATTATAACCCCAGCTTTCATTGCCATCGAATTCCTGAATTGGCATCAGTTCAATTGCATTAATACCAAGTGTTTTCAGATAATCAAGTTTGTCAATTGTTGCACTCAGTGTTTTTTCAACAGTAAAATCCCTTACTAACAATTCATAAATCACCATATTTTCCCTGTTTGGCATTGGAAAATTCGGCACTTCCCAGTTATAAGCCGGTTTGTTGGTTTGAAAAGTAGCAACCAAACCATCAGTTTTGCCTGTTGGGTAAGGTTTCAGATTTGGATATCTTGAAATATTGTAATTTATCCACTGATCATTCCAGGGATCAAGAACCAGTTCTGTATAAGGATCACTGATGCGAATGGTGTTGTCAACCAGATATTGGTAGCCATATACCCTGCCGGGTGTCAGATTATCGAGTGTAATCCACCAATAATCGCCATCTTTTTTAAGTTGGTATGCATTCAGTTGCAACCAGTCATTGAATTCGCCGATGGCAAAAACCGAAGATTTATTCGGTGCGTGTAAAACCAGGGTTACGGAAGTTGGACTGTTATAATTAATCCCGTTTTTCACACCTGCCGGTCGAGCCTGATTTACAACTGCAGCTGGCACATTGATTCTGACGGTATCATATACTGTAACACTGCCCGAAGTAGCTGCAGCAACCACAGTATAATCATCCGGATTAGTGAAAGTATAGGACTTGCTGATGGTAGTAGCAGCAGCAGCATTGGCGACAGCTGTTTGATTCACATAAAGTGTCAAATCGGCTGCAAGGGATGATGTGGCAGAAAGATTGATGGCAGTACCTGCAGTAACACTCTGATCAACAGTTGGATTGGTAAAAATCACATTGAGTCCTGCATCAAAGACAGTCACAAAAATATCTTTTCCACCCGTGTCTTTTCCCTCTTTCGTTTTGAGGCCATTACGAAACACAAATGCCATTTTCTTAACAACCGTACCCGTAGTTGCTGTTAAATTGTAATAACCTGTCATATTGGGTGTAATGACCAATTTATACTTGTTATTACCCTGAGCTGTTAATCTGTATTTGGAAGAATTATCTCCCCATGCCGGAGCACTTTTCCAGTCGGTGTCGCTGGTACTTTTATCAGTAATAACACCTGTATGAGCATATATACCATCAGATCCGGCATAATCTTTCAAACCGGCAGTACCCATGGCAGCATCGTAAATAATGGATATCTCCCCCGTATAATCTTTGGTGATAATCGCAGGTGAAGTAGTAATAATCTGTGCAAAAATCTGCATGAAGGAAAGCAAACCAAGCAACATCATTAAATAAATCTTTCTCATGATAATCAAATAATTAAATAATTTCTGCAAATGTAATTCAAAGACCGATTCATCAGAAATAATTTGATTGAATTAACTATAGAGTAAAATGCAAACGATTGCGGATGACAGCATTAAATATTAAAAAACCGGAATGTTTCCCAACATCCCGGCTACATACAGTGAAAAACACTGTGAACTAATCCAAACTATTATGAATAAAAACTACTTTGTCAGTGCAATTTTAATAACACCTGAAATTCCCTTAACGAAGTAAACACCTTTCACATGATTGCTTAAATCAATATCCTGATTTGAGGTAAGCAATAATTTACCAGAGAAATCGAATACACTTAATTTTTCACTTTGAATATTTCTGATGATATTTCCATCAAGATAAACGGTTGCATGCAAAGTATTACCATTTAGACCTGTTTCCACATCAGTAGTACCTGTAACAAACGGAGAGAATGAACTAACAGTTGCCTGATACGTGTTTCCTGATTTTACTGCGTAGATATTAACGTATTCACTACCATTGTAATGACCAACCACATCCGATTTTTGTGTTGAAACGGCAGTTGAAGGAGTGAGTTTTACTATGGTGGAGGATGCAGATACCGGTGTGATATCCCAAACTTTTTCATTGTAGATATAGTTGAGTGGTGCCACTGCCGGAAGTGTTGTGCCAACTTTCACTGCTATACTGGTTGCATCGGTTGGAGTAAGCGAAGCCGGGTCGTAACTATCAACGGTTGGACCAACAGGGAAAGTAATTTCAGTTGCAGCCAGGGCTGGTCGAATCAGTTTGCCTGTGCCATTAGTTAAAGTCAGCGTTCCTGCAACCGTTTGAGATGCACTCAATGTTAAACCCGCAGCATTATTTACTGTCAGGTTATTAACCGTAGCAGGCAAAGATGTACCTGTAACCTGAGCTGAAGCACCGGCAAAAGTATAATTAGCTCCTTCATTGTAATTTACTACTGCTGTTTGCAGATTACCGGTTGAGCTATTCAATCCATCAGCATTGGCAATTTTCAATTCAGAACCGGTTAAGATATTTGCAATATGAAAAATTCGGATTGAACTGAGGTGTTCCGGAAATGGGAAAAGATTGCGTTTCTTCAATAGAAAAGTCTTTATACATCCCTATCTGAAGTCCGGTATCATTATTCCCGTAGAACTTACAATTTTCCACGATGTTATAACTTCCTTCCAGTTTCATTCCGTTATCTTTGGCATTGCATAATTCCAGGTTTTTAAAATGCCAGTAATCCCCGAAATGATTGACATAAATACACCTGGCCTGCTTAAATTCATTAACTGAATTAACCACGATATTAGTTCCGTCGATGATAACCCTTTCACCGGGATAACCGAAAAGACTGATTCTGGCATCTGCTTTACCTGCCTTTTCTATCTTAATACGTTTGGTAAGCATGTAGGTTCCGCCCCTTACATAAATAAGATCTCCCGGTTGAGCTAAATCAACTGCTTTCTGAATGTTGAGTAATGGAGCATTTTCTGTTCCCGGATTTGAATCTAAACCGGATGTAGCCACAAAAATGGTTTTAGCGTTTAAACCAATATTGACTAAGAAAATAAAAGTCAAAAAAAAGTAAAATTTTTTCATTGTGCGATAGAATTTAATTTTGGTTATTAAAATCAGAAATACATCTGAAAATACTTTACAAAATTATTCACAATAAAAAAAACGCTTGTGTAATTAATGACGAAATTTGTGTATTTATCAACAGATTCTGCAAACGATTAAGCATTAATTGGCATTTCAGTCATATCAGTGGCTAAAACTGTATTCTCAAAAACCTGTTTTGCCTCTTTCAGTAATATTTTATGATTTGAATATCTGGCTGAAAAATGTCCTATCACCAATTGTTTTACATTGGCAAGAGAAGCAATAGTAGCGGCCTGTGAGGCTGTGGAATGAAGCGTTGATTTAGCTCTCAGGAGTTCGTTTTCTTCAAAAGTAGCTTCATGATAAAGCAAATCAACTTCTTTGATCAAAGGTATTATACTTTCATAATAAGCAGTATCAGAACAATAAGCATAACTCACAGATTTTTCAGCAGGCGAAGTCAGAAGTTCATTCAGGATTGTTTCACCATCTTCTGTTATATAATCTTCCCCGTTTTTAATCTTATTCATATATGCCAATGGAATCTGGTAAAAGTCAATCATTTCCCTTTTTATATGCCTGTTCTTTGGTTTCTCCTGAAATAAAAAACCAGCACAGGGCACACGATGTTTCAACGGAATTGTGGAAACTGTCAAAGAGCGGTCTTCGTAAATAACCTCATGGATGCCCGGGTTAAATTCAACAAATATTAAATTGAAAGGCAATTCATTACAGAAGAAATCCAGTTGGGACTGAAACAAAGCCTGAATACCTACAGGACCATGAATATACAATTCTGCCGTTCTGTTCAGCATACCAAAGGAAGAAATCAACCCAATTAATCCGAAGCAGTGGTCGCCATGCAGATGTGAAATGAAAATATGCCCCAAACGGTTGATTTTCAAACCCATTTGTCGCATTCTGATTTGAGTGCCCTCGCCACAATCAATCATGAACTGCTTATCTCTCAGCTCAAAAATCTGAGAAGTCGGGAAGTTACTTCTGGTAGGAAGAGCCGACCCGGAGCCTAATATGATAAGTTTTGCTGACAAATGTTGAATAATTATTGGTTTTGAATAAACTGATGAATGTGTTTTAAAATATCAGACTGATTATCAGGATGAAACCAGGCAACTTCTTCGTCTCTTCTGAACCAGGTTAATTGTCGCTTGGCATATCTTCTGGAATCCTGTTTAATCAGATTGACAGCTTCATCAAAAGACAATTTTCCATCCATCCAGGCATACAATTCTTTGTATCCCACAGTATTCAGGGTATTCAAATCTTTATATTGATAATACATTTCTGCTTCCTGAACCAATCCGGATGCAATCATTTCATCAACCCTGATGTTGATACGATCATATAATTCCTGTCTTGGCCGGTTTAACCCAATTTTACAAATCCGGAAATCTCTTGATTTTTTATTTCCTGTTCTGAGTTCGCTGTACTTTTGCCCGGTCATCATACATATTTCAAGCGCATGAATAACTCTTTTATGATTGTGAATATCCACCTGCTGATAATGTTCCGGATCAAGTCTTTGCAACTCACTCAACAAATAGCCCAAACCTTTGTCACGATACTCATTTATCCAGAAATTTCTGACTTCAGGACTTATTGCCGGCAAATCATCCATGCCATTACAAACCGCATCAATGTACATCATGGAACCTCCTACCAGCAAAGCCGCATGAGAGTCACAATAAATATCATTTAAAAGTTTGATAACATCCAGTTCATATTGTCCGGCATTGTATTCATCATGAATAGAATGTGTTCCGATAAAATAATGCTTAACTAAATTCAATTCAGCTTCAGAGGGTGCTGCTGTGCCGATTTTTAATTCCCGATACAACTGGCGGGAGTCGGAAGAAATGATGGGTGCCTGAAATTCTTCCGCAATTTTGAGACTGATGTTCGTTTTGCCTACTCCGGTTGGACCAAGCAAAACGATCAGTGTTTTTTTATTCTCTGACAAATAATCCTGATGATTAGTATTTGTCATCGGTGAAGAGGGTGCTGTCATCGAAGTTCATATCACCAAATCCTTCCTCATCAAGTTCGTCGATATTAAAATCCTCATCACCGTAAAAGTTTTCGTCGATAGTAACTTTCGAATTTGCAACAAATTCATCTTCCGACACTGCCTGTTCGGGTGCATTTCCCTCTGATAAAATACAAACTGGTTTATCAACTGATTTTCCGGGGATAATATCTGTTAATTCTGCATACAATGCCCTTTCGGTCAGCATATCGAAAACAAAGATGAACTTTTGCTTTTCGTCGATAAGAAGTTCTTCGAGGTTTGTACTTTCCATGACCAGATTGTCATATTCCGAACTGGACTCCATTTCCATCAGGGTCACTTCCTGTCCTTTCTCCCAGCTGTCGGAACACATAAAGAAACTGGTCATCAGTTTCCTGTCATAACCAACTGCATCAAGAATAGCATCATTTAAACTGAGGAAACTTGCTTCAGGGTCGATATTAATTACTCTGACAAAATCATCAACCTCATCCGACAAAAGTGTAATTTTATAAATCATGTTTTTGCTTTTTAATTTCGATGTAAAAATAAGAATTTTTCGGAAATTATCAAACTAAAATCATGTTCATCCTTTAAGTTTTGCTTCAATTTCTTTTACACTTGACCTGAAACTTTTGTCAATA
>JBILFS010000117.1:0-6291 GCA_044351455.1 Paludibacter sp.
TGATTGGTTTTGAAACAGGCTCCACCACCGATTTGTTGTACTCCCGTTGCCAGTTTTTCGATATCTTCCGAACAAATTACTTCCGCCTGCATGTCTCTGTGACGGGCATAAATGAGGTATCTTACAGTCATATCTACCTCTTTTCCTTCGTAATTCCAGCCTTTCACTTCCGATTCTACCACAGCTCTGATTTTTCCGGAAGCCACAATTCTTTGTGTGCGTAATTTGAACTGATCGATGTGGGTGGCTTTTTTGCCATCGAAACCCTTCACTGTTCCTGCGCCTACCCAACCTGAAACCAGTAGAATATCATCGCCATATCCTGCAGCAAGTTGCTCATCGGTAGGATACCATTGTGTATCGGCAATTTCAAGTTGATAGTTTTTTTTGCCGTACAGATCAATGGTGCTTTTATTGTCGAAATAAATGCGATAAGCCATCAGAGCCGATTCGAAAGCCACCCCATGATGATGCATTTTGTTGTACATGTCGTTTTTTTCAGAGGAAATCTCCCGGATATTCTTTTTTACATCACCATCTTTCACAATCAGACTGGCATACACTTCAGCAGGAAAATCAATTCTTTTCTTTTCCGGGATGGATTTGAGGGTAACCTGCTTGCTTTCACCTGCTCTCATGTCGGTCAGAAATACCAGTTCATCAGGAATGCTGTCATTATTCAGGTCATCGAGTTGAGAACTGATTTGTTCGCCGGCAATAAATACAGCCAGGGAAGCGCGTTTTTTTGGCGATATTTTCAGTTTTTCAAGATTTATAACTACGGGAGCATCCGAAACATCAACGGCATTCGGATTTGAAATGCTTATTTTTACAGCCTGAATTCCGGAAATGACAAAAAATGTCAGTACGCAGGTTAAAGTAAATGACTTCATGATTTTATATTTTTAATACCCTGCAAATATACATTATTTTCATTACTTTTGTCTTAAAATCAACAAAAACAATGATCTCAAAGGATAGTATTTTTCCGGTTGGTAAAATTGCCCGTCCCCACGGTATCCATGGGGAAATGAGCTTTACTTTCACTACTGATGTGTTCGACTCTGAAGCATGTGAATATTTCATCATCGAAAAAGAAGGGATTCCTGTGCCGTTTTTCATCGAATCCTATCGTTTCAAATCGGACACAACAGCATTGTTGAAATTGCAGGATGTTAAGACTGCCGACGAGGCCAAAGATTTTTCAGGCGATGTATTATACCTGCCTGTAACTTTCAGGGAAGAAAAGGAAGTTGGAGAGGATGACCCGGATTATTATGTTGGATTTGAGTTGATTGAAGAAAATGCCGGATCGCTGGGAATTGTTTCAGAAATCGACAGAACAACCGAAAATGTATTGTTTGTCATAGAAAAAGAAGAGGATGAATTGTTGATACCGGCTGGAGAAGATTATGTGATTGATGTTGACCACACAAGCAAAAAAATAACCCTCCGGTTGCCCGAAGGATTACTTGATTTATAGTTTTTCCATATCGTAGACTTTTTCTTTCACCCAGGTAGCCCACTGAGCATGCGATTTCGATTTGTCGAAAAATTCCCACGGAATGGGTTTTCCGATTTTGATGGTAAATGTTTTCCCTTTTTGTTTAAACATCTCATCAGCCAGGAACATCATTTCAACATTAAATTTGATGCCTAAGAATTTTCTCAGATTGGCCAGATTATAGAAGAATTCGGAATTGCGTCCTTCAAAATAAACAGGAATAACATCCCGTTGATACTGAACAGCTTTGGTAATAAAATTCTTCTTCCATTCCAAATCCACCACTTTGCCTTTCACCTTCCTGGAACACATGCCCGATGGATAGGTAACCAGGTGATATTCTGAACTATATAAATCGTGCATCATGGCAGCACTTTCTTTGGATTGTGCCCCGAATTTATTC
This sequence comes from Paludibacter sp., assembly GCA_044351455.1. Classification (GTDB taxonomy): domain Bacteria; phylum Bacteroidota; class Bacteroidia; order Bacteroidales; family Paludibacteraceae; genus Paludibacter. The sequence goes on from JBILFS010000117.1 coordinate 1,908, forward strand.
ACAGGAATAAACATATCTTTCATCGGATGCAGGTGGGTGAGCAGGTCGTTGGAAAAGAATTTTACTTTGCCATCATATTCCCTGCCAATCAGGTAGCCGATGGTCATGCCATCGAGTCCGCCGAGAGGATGATTGCAGGCAAAAATATACCTGCCATCCTGATGCGGCAGATTTTCCTTCCCTTTTACAACTGTATTGATACCCAGGTATTTCAGTCCACCCTCAATGAAATCCATGTTTTTCAGATCCGGATTTTCCCGGAAGAAAATATTGAATTCATCTTCATGAACAATCTTCTTTAAAAACCTGATAATGAATCCCGGAACTTTCGTTTTGGGAGCTCTGGTTTTTAAAACCTGCTTTACGTCAATTTTTATTATTTTATCTGTGCTCATAATCTTTTTTGCATAAAATGCAAAAGTAATAAATATTAGTGATTATTTATTCCCCCACTTCACATGATTTTCTCTTTATTTTTTGTATTGATGGGATAAAATAAAGAATATCAGCAATATAACATTGTATTAACAGCAGTCTTTTATTCTCTTTTTTCAACACCTCCCTGTTCAATATCTGTTCAAAACCTGTTGAAAAACATAAAAACCACCATCATAACCTGTTGATAAATTTTTAGTGGGGAAATGTGGGGAATATGAAAATCTTTTTATACTTTTACCGTTCAAATAATGTACAGTTCTGATATGTCAACATTTATAGGAAAATATGAAGCAAAGGCTGATGTAAAGGGCAGGGTATTCGTACCTTCCGCTTACCGCAAGCTCCTTCCCGAAACTGACCGGGAGAGGGTTGTGGTGCGTCGCGATGCCGATCATGCCTGCCTGATCATTTATCCTGTTGATGTGTGGAACCAAAGAGTGGATGAATTGAAAAGTGTCCTCGATGAGTGGAATCCTGAAGACAGGTTGATTCTTATGCAGTTTGTGTCCGATGCTGAATGGCTGGATATCGACAGTCAGGGACGTGTTCTTATTTCGAAAAAGCATATGCAGGCCATCATTGTTGATAATGCTGAAATTGTTTTTGTGGGGATAAACGACCGTTTTGCCGTTTGGGGAAAAGCCTCCTATGAAAAAACGCAGGTTTCTTCTGATCGGTTGGCGCAGTTATTAAAAGAAAAAATGATGAAGAAAACCTGATACCGGTTGTTTCATCCGTGGATAAATTGAAATGGAAGAAGTTATTTATCATATTCCCGCCTTGTTGGCTGAGTCGATCGAAGGATTGAAAATTAAGCCTGAGGGTATCTATGTGGATTGCACTTTCGGTGGTGGAGGACATTCCCGTGAAATTCTGAAACATCTTGGTGCAAAAGGAAAGTTAATCGCTTTCGATCAGGATGAGGATGTTTTGTCAAATCTGCCAAATGATGAGCGTTTTGTTTTTGTCAGAAGTAATTTCAGGTATCTGAAAAATTTTCTTCAGTATCATCAGATTGACAAAGTGGATGGAATTCTGGCCGACCTGGGCGTTTCGTTTCATCATTTCGATAGCGCCGAAAGGGGTTTTTCTTTCCGACAGGATGGGGATTTGGATATGAGGATGAATATTAAGTCGGACCGGACTGCTGCATCAATCCTGAATACGTATGAAGAAGAGCAACTTGCAGATGTTTTTTATTTGTATGGCGAATTGCATCAATCCCGTAAAATTGCCCGTGCTATAGCAGGAAAAAGAAGTGTGGAGCCATTCACCCGGATTTCACAGTTGCTGGATACGCTGAAACCGTTCTTCTTCAAAGAAAAAGAAAAAAAGGATATGGCAAGGGTTTTTCAGGCATTGCGTATTGAGGTTAACCGCGAAATGGAGGTGCTGAAACAGTTGCTGATGCAGTCGGAGCAGGTTTTAAATCCTGACGGTCGTCTGGTGGTGCTCACGTATCATTCCCTCGAAGATCGATTGGTGAAGAACTTTATCCGGGCAGGCAATTTCGAAGGAAAAACTGCGCAGGATTTCTACGGAAATGTCATTGCTCCCCTGAAGGCTGTAAACAACAAGGTCATTATTCCTTCTGAAAAGGAAATAGAACTGAATCCGCGCTCCAGAAGTGCCAAATTAAGAGTAGCCGTTTTAAATAAATAAGTGATGGGTTTTAACGATATCATAGATAGAATTAAGCAAAGCGAAGATTATCAGGAGATAATGAAGCTGAATATCAAGGAGTTTTTCAATGGAAATATCCTGACGAAAAATTTCCTGAAAAAACAGTATTTATTACTCATTCTGATTGTGGTGCTTGCTGCGCTCTATACCGACAACAGATATGCGAGCGAAAGACAAATCACCCGCATCAACGAATTGAATAAGAAAATTAAAGATGCCAGATACGAATCATTAACAATCTCAGCAAATCTGATGGAAACCAGCAAACAATCGAATATCGCTTCTATGCTGGAAGCCAGGGGGATTAATCTGATGCAGGGAACGAAACCTCCTGTGGTTATTGAATAAGAAACATGTCGGATAAAAGAAGAAATATTGTTTTTAGATTCGGGATTGTCTACTTGATGATGTCCCTGATGTTTATCGGAGTGGTTGCGAAAATCATTCACATTCAATATTTTGAGAAAGAGAAGATTATGAAGATGGCTTCTAAACAAAAAGTCAGCGACATAACCATCAAACCCAAAAGGGGAAATATCTATGCTGCTGATGGCCGCTTGCTGGCAAGCTCAATTCCTACGTACAATGTGTACATGGATTTACGCGTGGAGGCTTTGCATCAGAAAAAAGGTAAGTTGTTTTATAGCAAACTGGATTCATTATCGAGAGCGCTCGCTGAGTTTTTTGGCGACAAAGAAGCGGTTGAATATAAGCAAATGCTGCTGAAGGGATATCGGGATAGTGTGGCCGAACTGAGACTTTATCCGAAACGCATCTCTTATGCCGAATTAAAATCTTTGCGCGAATTGCCGCTTCTCAATCTCGGAAGAAATAAGAGCGGATTGATTACCAAAGAGTTTGTGAAACGTGTAAAACCTTTTGGCTCGTTGGCTTCGCGTACTATCGGCGATGTTTATCCGGAAGAGGATAAAGGGGGAAGAAGTGGTATTGAGGGTTCTTTCAATGAATTTTTACTTGGGAAACAGGGTTTCTCAACCCGTCAGAAGGTTGCGAATCAGTATATTGAAACCGTGGAGGTTGAACCGGTGGATGGACTGGATATTTATTCTACAATCGACATTGAACTTCAGGATATTGCAGAAAAAGCGCTGCGTGATACGATTGCTGATTTGGGTGCGCGTTCGGCTTGTGTGGTTTTGATGGAGGTTAAAACCGGTGAAGTCAGAGCCATGGTGAATCTCGATTTGGATACTGCTTCTCATTCTTATTTTGAGGGTGCCAACCATGCCCTGACCGATCGTTCTGAACCGGGCTCAACGTTTAAAATTGCATCTCTGATGGCCGTTCTTGATGAGGGTACTGTGGAGGTGGATGATAGATTTGATACCGGAAATGGTCTTTTCCCTATTGCGAACAGGGTCATGAAAGATCACAATCATGCCAAAGGGGGATATGGTACGCTTCGGGTTGATGAGATTATTCACGCATCATCCAATGTGGGTACTTCCAAAATGGTGTTGAAGGCTTTTGGTGAACATCCTGAGAGGTATGTGGAGAAATTGTACGAATTCGGATTGAATGACCTGCTGCCTCTGCAAATGAAAGGTGTGGCAAAACCATGGATCAAACATCCGGATAAGGAAAAGAATCTGTGGTCGGTTACTTCTCTTCCGTGGATGTCTATTGGCTATGAAACAAAGATTCCTCCAATTTATACACTGACTTTTTTCAATGCAATCGCCAACAACGGGGTGATGGTTAAACCGCTTTTTGTGAGATATATCAAAAAGGATTCTGAAAATTTAAAGATTTATGAACCGGAGGTTTTAAGAAGTAATTTCTGTAAGGAAACAACACTCAAAAAGGTTCAGGATATTATGGTTGGGGTGATTGAAGGAAAGTATGGTACTGCCAAAAATGTAAAATCGAATATTGTCAGTATAGCGGGGAAAACCGGAACAGCCCAGATTTCGCAGGGCACTTTGGGGTATAAAGCGGGTCAGACTCGTCATAATGTGTCTTTCTGTGGTTATTTCCCTGTAGAAAATCCGCAGTATTCCTGCATTGTGCTTATTACAGCTCCCAACGGACTGCCTTCAGGAGGTAAAATGGCAGGGTCTGTTTTCAAAAAAATTGCTGAAAGAACGATGTTGCTGAAAACAATTGCCACTCCTCATGCAATGTCGGAAGATACTGTTTATAATTTTCCGCGCCTGCCTGCTGTTAAAGCCGGAAATGTAAAAGCTATTGCCAATGTTCATCGTGCGCTGGCTTTACAGGCTCCGCAGGTTTCAGGAAAATG
>JBILFS010000118.1:0-6242 GCA_044351455.1 Paludibacter sp.
GGTTCGTACATTTAGGATTTTCTTTCCTTCTTTGCCAGAAAGCTTCCCAGTATTTAAGTCCGTTACCATTGATAGTGCCTTTTCCTGAAATAGTAAAGCCGTTAACGTTATAGGCATTGATAACAGCCGGAAAATAATCCAGATTCTGGCCTTCCATTCGGGATGGCATTATAGGGAAATGTGCAATATTGTCAGATCCTTTCAGAACACCACCTTCTTTTACATGTAAATGTGTTCCGGGTTTAAAGAATAGCGCACCTGTAAGATAGGTTCCTTCGGGGATGATTATAACGCCTCCACCCTGAGATGAAGCTTTGTCGATAATTTGTTGAATTGCCGATGTTTGAAGCAGATTACTATCCTTTAGTACATTGTAATCAGTGATGATATATTGTTTTCCCAGTTTTTTGATATCTGTTTTATTGTTTTTAGAAAACCATGCAGGGATTTTAGTTCCATCAGGGAAATTCTTACAGTTTTTTGCCTGTGCTTTTAAAATTACCGACAATGCTAAGATTACCAAAAGGATGTAATGCTCTTTTTTCATTTGCTTAATAATTTGCTTTTTTCTCATTCATATCAACGAAGCAAAGATAAATGTTAAGATGTAAAATTTTATGTACAAAAACTAACGAATAAATTTAATAAAATCCTATTTCATGGAAAATAATACAGTTTTCTGTTCAATCGTAATTTTATGCTGTTTATTCAGTGAAATTTGTCTCCGCATTTGACAAATTAATCCACTTGTTTAGCAGGATGAAACCATATTTTTGTATTGTATAAATTATCAATTAAACAGGGAATAAATCATGAATATGCAACCATCGCAAGAAATGTGAAAATGAATGCATATGTAGATAATACAGTTGCTCCGGGTAAAGTTTACTTTTATAAAATTAAAGCCACAGATCAATCGTTAAATCAATCCGGATAAAACCATCGTAAAAAGTTTTTTCGGTGAAACAGGGGAGGAGGTAATAATTTAGTTATTTCAACCGAAATGAAATCGGCAGGGTGTATTTCACTTTTACAGCTTTGCCTCTTTGTTTGCCCGGAATCCACTTTGGCATCGATTTAAGAATTCTGATGGCCTCTTCATCCAGTTCCTTGCTGATACTTCTGACAACTACAATATTATGGATTTCACCTTTTTCATCTATCTCAAACTGAAGAATTACCCTGCCCTGGATGCCACTTTCCTGAGCTTTAACAGGATATATCAGATTGTTGCCGATGAATTGATGCAATGCCATATCGCCCCCGGGGAATTGAGGCATGCTTTCTACCACAACGAAAGGCAGATCGCTATCCTCTTCGGCTACCACAGCAGAAATACCGGTGTTAATAACGATTTCTTTATCAGTATTATCTTCAGTGATAATCTCTATCGCACTATTCTCAACACCTTCAGGGAGGGGTAAGGGTTGTTTAACCGATACAGTTTTGTTGTTTTTATCCACCCTGAAATCTTTATCCACCGCTATAAAAGAGGTGTAGGCAGTCAGCAGATTGTGCTTTAATCCCAGTTGAATGATAGCAGTTTTAATATCCCGATCTTTGTTGCGGTTGTGCATAATTTCAGGAGAGATATTATATTCCAGCATTCTGATACGTTCCTTAGCCCACAGTATTGCAAGTTCATTGAGTGAGGAATCCGGTTTGTACTGAAAGACAGGAATTGTTTTTTCAAATTTTCCGTTACCACTGTTGCCGCTGATTTTTATTTTACCCGTTGCATTTCCACGGTATTTTCCGGTGATAACAATCGGTCTTTCAGCCATCAAATCCGAAATCCGGGCAGGTTCAGTGTCATATGCTTCCATATCACCAAAATCAATTTTGATATTACTTAGTACCGGTGTTTGAATGTACGACCGGAATTTCTGACTCACAACATCAGCTTCGTTAGGATTGGAAGTTATCATTGCCTCACCATTTCCACTCCACGCCAGCGCCTCCATCAGGTAACGGTTTACCGAGGTGCCTATGCCAAAACTGAAGAAATTCGCCCTGAATTCTGAAGATCGTATCAGCTGAATTGCCTCACTTTCAACATTTACATACCCATCACTTAGCAATACATACGATCGGGAGATGTTTACATCAGGTACTGGAATGTTTTGTGCGGTTTTAATGGCTTTCAGCAATTCTGTTCCACCTCCACCATATTGATTGTCAATAAGTTCCAATGCCTTTCTGATATTAACTTCATTGGCCGGAAGAGAGGAGTTGCTTAATGTACCGCTATTCCCGGCAAAAAGTACGATATTGAAATAGTCTGTAGGTTTCAGTGACGAAATCAGATTGGTGAGCAATTCTTTGGATATTTTAAGCGGGAAACCCATCATGGAGCCGGATACATCCACAATAAAGATATATTCCCTCGGTGGAATTTCATTCACAGCGACTCTTTTGGGTGGTTGCATCATCAACAGAAAATATTTTTCATCATTTTTCTCATACAACATCAGGCCGGTTTTAATCTGATTGCCCTGTAAATGGTAATGGATGATGATATCCCTGTTGCCCGGATTAAGTTCTGAGGAGGAGAGTTTTACAAGAGCCGACTGATCAGCAGTCGTTGTCGTGATAATCTTATGGGATTTGGATGTTACCAGTTCCACCGGCATTCCGGCCTTAATTTTCATCTCAAATTCGGTTTTAAATGTTGCCGGAACTCCCTGTTTGGTATAAGGCGTTTTGGTAAAATCTTCCTGATTATTCTTGCCGGCCTCTGCTTTGCTGATGTATCTTGGTCCGGCAACAGTCGGATACACAAATTCATAAACACCATTTTCGGGGATGATTAATTCCGCATATTTCAGTTCAATGCTGATGGCTTCGCCCGGCGCGATATTACCCACTTTCATGGTAAACAGATTAGGCCTGTTTTGTTCGAGTAACGATACCCGGTTGCCCTGTTCCAAAGCCTTCTGATAGAGTTTTCTTGCATCTTCCTTTTCCCTGATGAGGGCTGTGATTGTTCTTTCGCCGATTTTCATGGTCATAGAATAAACAGCCGCTCTGGTAGATAACGGGAAAACATAAATTGCTTCCAGGTTTGTTGTGCCCATATTCATATATTGCTGAGTGATTTTTACATCAGCAATTGTACCGGCAATATTCACATTGACTTTTGTGAGTTTCAGAGGAAGCATATCTTCCAATGGATTTTGAGATAATACCACAAAATAGGGCGATAGCGTTTTCTGATGGTCTTCTGCCTGTTTCTGAAAAGATTCTGATTGTGCCTGCATCGCTGAAGACCCACAGATCAGGAGCATCGTCGTAATCAAAATTACGGATTTGAATTGAATTGATTTTTTCATGACAAAATAGTTTAACAGGTTTAATAATCGGAAGGCCTTCTGATTTTTAAACGACAATAAATGTATAAAAGTATATGGATGAAGATTTATTAGGTTTTTTTAATCATTTGCTTTATATTTGTATCATAAAACAAAAACACATGGAAGTCTACAAATTCGGTGGCGCATCAGTAAAATCGGCTGAGGGCATCAGAAATATCGTAAAAATTGTTTCGGGAGTTACAGGAGATTTGTTTGTGGTTGTATCCGCAATGGGAAAAACCACCAATGCACTGGAAGTAGTGCTGGAACATTTCATGAAAGCTGAAAAAACGCAATCGCTGGAGAAACTCGCAGAAGTGGAGCAATATCACGTCAATATCATCATGGAACTGTTTCAGCAGCCCGAAAGAGGACTGAAAGCGGTAGCTCCATTGTTTGAAACCATGAAAACTTACATTGAGAAAACTGCAGGCGACGATTACGATCGCTGTTACGATTATCTTGTATCCTATGGTGAAGTGATATCAACCACCATTGTATCAGCTTTTTTGCAGGACAATGGCATTGAAAATTGCTGGCTCGACATGCGTAAATTGTTGATGACTGACAGTAATTTCAGGGAAGCCAATGTGCGCATGGAGGAATCGGCACAAAAAATGAAAGCCGTTGCAGATTTTAAAAAATTCAGAATTTATGTGGGTCAGGGTTTCATCGGTTCAAATTCGAAGGGTGATCCCACAACATTAGGCCGTGAAGGTTCGGACTATACTGCTGCAGTGGTTGGTAACCTGTTGGATGCCACAAGTGTTTCCATCTGGAAAGATGTGCCGGGTATCCTGAATGCAGATCCACGCATTTTTGAAAATACGGTGCATATTCCCGAATTATCTTACAATGATGCTGTTGAATTGGCTTATAGTGGAGCCCAGATTATCCATCCAAAGACCATCAAGCCTCTGGAAAACAAAAAAATACCGTTATTTGTGCGCCCATTTTCCACACCCGATCAACCGGGTTCTGTAATAAAAGATCATATAGCCAAACACATAGATGTACCGGTGCTGATTTTGAGAAAAAATCTGGTATTAGTCACCATCCGGCCCCGCGATTTTTCATTTGTGCTGGAAGAAAGTTTATCCAAAGCATTTGCGGTTTTCAATAAACACAGGCTGAAAATATCGTTGATACAGAGCTCTGCAGTCAGCATTTCCATTTGCGTGGATAATACCCGTTATCTGAATGCTGCCCTCGACGAACTGGGTAATGATTTTAAGGTTTCCTATAATGATAATCTTGAACTGCTTACCATCAGGGGTATCAATGATGAAATTATGAATGAAACCACCCATGGACGGGAAATATTGCTGTCGCAGAAAACCAGAAGGATTGGGCGGTTTTTAATGCGGTGATGAAATCCGGTGACGCACGGGTCGTGAAATTAGGAGACGGACGGTGCAGGAACTGAAACTATCTATGCTCGCTTGTATGCTTCATCCACGGGTTTCGAACTCGATTCCATTGCCGCGGTGGTCATTGAAAAAATTAAAAAACCGGGAAATTAACCGTTTTGTTGATGGAAGAATCCACAGCCAGGAGTTGAATTAAATACGCATTGCTTTACGTAACGACCGTATTATAAATTATTTTTATTAATTTTGGGCAACTAAAAATTGATAAAATGGAAATTAACAATCCGATACTGCAATTTATAAAAACCAAAAATGAAAAAGAGTTTGATCCCTATTATATTTATGATTCCGAAACGATAAAAAATCATTGTCAGCTATTCAGGAATATTGCTTACCCAAACAAATCCATTCATTTTGCCTCCATGGCCAATATTAACCCGCATTTTCTTCAAATTGTGAGGAAGGAAAATGTGAATATATTTGTCAATTCAATTGCACATCTCGATGCCGCCCTGGAAGCAGGCTTCAAAGGAAATGACATCATATTTACCTCTTCGGCTCTCAGTGAAAGGAAAATGAAGTATGCGGAGGCTTTCAATGTTCAGTTGAATGTGGATTCTCCCAATCAGTTAAATCAATGGTTAACACTTTTTCCGGATAAACCTACCGGTATTCGTTGCAATATCGGCGATCATGTGAAACCTTATTCTACCCGTGCCGGTTATTTTATCGGCAGTGAAAGCCGGCTTGGATTTACAAGGGAAGAAATTGCTCAAATTGCAGATAAATCAAAAATCAAAGGCTTGCATTTGTATGTGGGCACCGACATTTTTGATATTGATTATTTCATCAATTGCTACAGGGAATTGGTGGAAATCTCCAAAGATTTTCATGACCTGGAGTATCTGAATTTTGGTGGCGGATTTGGCGTTTCGGAAGATGGGAAACAAACTTTTGATATCGGTTTATACGATCAAAAAGTGACGGAACTGATGGAACAGATTTCAGTACAAAAAGGGAGAAGTATTAAATTAATTCTGGAGCCCGGAAGAATAATCGGGGGTGATGCCGGTTTTTTTGTTTGTTATGTTACTGATGTAAAAACGAGAAGTGATAAGCAATTAATCGGTCTGAATGCATCTACAGTGCAATTTCCAAGACCATTGCTTTATGCCGATACTGCCAATCATCCTGTGGCAATTATCAGAAATGGTGTTCTGCTGCAGGAAGAAAATTCACACATCACCACCATATTCGGTTGTTCCACTTATTCGAGGGATATTTTTTCCAATAAAAAACCTTTGCCTGAAATTCAGATTGGCGACGTTGTGGTATTTGGAAATGCCGGCTCGTATTCTGCTTCCTCGCATATGCAGTTTCTTGGTTTTCCAAAACCCGAAGAATTTTTTATATGATAGCAGCACTCGTCGAAGGCAAAACAGGATACAAAACATTCTCGAAGGTATGTTCGGAGGTGTATCGCGGTAATCCATATTTCAGGGGCACTGAAGGAAGCGTG
>JBILFS010000368.1:0-2957 GCA_044351455.1 Paludibacter sp.
CTTTTCTAATGCCAGCTCTATGACTTTCCTAACTGCTTCAAAAGCAGCATTACCAGCCATGGCAGATACAGTTCCCGGAACAAGTGCTTCAGTATTTACATTTTTAAGATCGAAAACATCTATGATGCCGGGGGTGAAATTTGCTTCTGATATTTCTTTTATCGCATGTATTTTTAACTCATAACCGAAATGTTCAGTTGTTAGTTTCATTACAGTTGCATCTCCAATTATCAAGGGATTGCAACGCTCATAGATGCTGTAATCCGACAGGGATTTTAAGCAAATTTCCGGTCCAATACCGGCCGGATCTCCCATTGTGATTCCAATAACAGGTTTTTTCATTTTAATAGTGATTGATAAATTTGGATAGCATCAACTTTGGTAAGTTCTCGTGGATTGTTTTTTAATAAACGTGTAACCCCCATGGCGATATCAGCAAGTGCCTCAATGTCAGAGTCTTTTACGCCAAGTACGTTTAGATTATCAGGAATTCCACATTGTTTACTGATTTTTTCAATTTTCTCAATTCCGAGGAGAGCGGTGGTTATATCATCTTTAGTAAATTGAATACCCATAGCCAATGCAACTGCTGCATGTCTTGCGGGATTTGCCTCAAGATTGAACCTCAAAACTGCTGGAAGTAGCATAGCATTTGCCAAACCATGAGAAATATGAAATTTTCCACCCAACCCATACGACAAACAATGAACGGCATGTGTATTGACAGGTCCCAGACATAAACCGCCATACATGGAACCCAAAGACATGGCACTTCTGGCATCCATGTCATTGCCATCTTTATAAGCTCTTAGCAGGTTTTCAGAAATCAGTCTGATTCCTTCCAGCGCATATAAATCAACAGCAGGATGTGCAAATTTATTGGTGAAGGCTTCTATGCAATGACACAGGGCATCAATGCCTGTTTCAGCAGTGAATTTTGGAGGAAGTCCTTTTGTAAGAACCGGATCAATATAAGCTGCATCTGCGAGTAATGCCTGACTAACAATTCCACTTTTTGAATCAGTTTTTTCATTCAGTAAAATTGCGATTGGAGATACTTCACTGCCTGTTCCCGATGTTGTAGGGATGCAAATCAGTTTCTTCATCCGTTTTTTTAATAATCCTACTCCGGTTACTTCTGTATATTTTTGCTCATTTCCGGTCATAGCCGCAAGGAGCTTTGCAGAGTCAAGAACACTTCCACCACCAACAGCGATGATACAATCCGGATTATAATCAACTGATTTTTGCAAAAGTTCATCAAATTGTGAAAATGTTGGTTCGCCCGGATATCTGTATATTTCAGTTTTTATATCTTTTCCTTTCCCGATGAGTTTATTGATAATTGATTGAAATAATATTTCCACTGGTTCAGCGATCAGAAATAAAATCTTATCAGCTGTAATAATTATATCATCCTCAGCAATATGGTTTGTAACATTTAATCCGAATACAATTTTTGATGGTTGTTGTAAAATAATCATGAATGTTTTATTTTGATTTTTTGAGATATCCAAAAATGGTTAGTTCATCAATAGCTTTTTCAGATTTTAACAATATAATTACTATTCCGAGGAGAATAATAAACCATTCTACCGAAATTCCGGTCAAACTGAATAAAGCCAAACTTACCAGATACAGTACGGTTCCCATCTTAATGTTATTTGCCATTTTTTCCTCTGGTGTCAATATCAAGTCCTCTTCCTTCTGAAACAGAAATTTTTGTTTTTTCTGCATCCTGAATTCATGGGATAATTATGTCAGAAAGGTTGACAAATGATTACATTTTATGTTTTTGTTCATCCAGAATAGCTTTGATGACCAAACCTGCGATGGTCATGCCAAACATGGCAGGCATGTAGGAAGATGTACCATTGATCCGGGCTTTTTTGCTGCACCATTCATGATCGGCCAGTTCCGGGTCGCCGTGATCATGTTGTCGGGTATTTTTCGGGCACAAGCATTTTTCTGTACCGCATGATTCATTTTCACCCAGGTTGGGCAATACTTCATCGCTGTAAACACACATGAATTTTCGGGAAGGTTTTTCGCCCTGACGAAGTTTGCGACGCAACATGGCAGCAAGCGGACAGCCCTGTACTTTCCAGAATTCAGCAACCCGGATGCGGGTGGGATCAACCTTCAGTGCAGCACCCATCGAAGAAAAAAACACTGCTTTTGTTTTACAGGCCTCCAGAATCAGGTGAATTTTATGTTCCAGACTATCAATGGCATCAATGATGAAATCGTAAGTGTCGAGTTGAAAAGATTCATGCGTTTCCCTGCTGTAAATCATTTGAAGGGCATTGATTTCAGCTTTGGGATTGATTTCGAGTAATCTTTGTTTCAGGACTTCAGTCTTGACCTGTCCCACTGTTTTGGTAGTAGCCACCAGCTGTCGGTTGATATTGGTAATACAAACCCTGTCGGAATCCACGATAGTCAGCTGCCGGATACCCGACCTGATCAAACTTTCGGCACACCAACTGCCAACACCGCCAATACCAAAAATGATTACCTTTTTCTGAGCCGTCAGATTCATGGTTTCCTTGCCCAATAATAGCTGATTACGCTGAAAAATACCCTGTTCTATACCCATAGAATGAAATGAAAAATTGAGACTGCAAAGGTAATGAAAATTTGTTGAGATGAAAGATGGTAGGATTACATAAAAACTGGTTGATGATTGGATTGAGATTCAGAATTTATTAAAAATTACATTGAAAAATTCAGATGATTTTATTCTGAAAAAGATTGATTAGTCAATGATTGTTTGATTAGTTTTTTGTAGTTTTGTGGTATTAAATTTATGAATATTCAATAGAATAATGAATATTTATTGGTTGTAGAATAATTTTATACTACAACATTATCACACAATTAATTGAATCAAATATCACATCTATGAAAAAGAACATTGAAACTCCCAACGAAAAACTCAACCGGCTACGGATGGA
>JBILFS010000329.1:0-3245 GCA_044351455.1 Paludibacter sp.
AAAACGAGGAAAAGAAGAAACAACTGAGCGACGAATTTGGAGCCGATTTTGGTGGCATGACCGGCGAAAACGAATTATCTCCGGAGTTAGAAAACCAGTTTCTGGATAATATCCTGAACTTCGAAAATGCTTTTCAATCGGCAATACGAATTAAGATTTACGATTTTCTGGAACAGCCTGCCTTTCAGAAAGCAGAAGAATTGTCTGATGCCCAAATTGTCGAAGAATTGGATAGATTGATTGAGTTGCTGGGAAGTAAACGAATGCGTGTAGATACAATTTGTGACGTTGACGAAAGAGAGATGTATCGGTTTATAACCGAAGAGTTGTTTCAGGAAGAAACAGATGATATTGACATTCCGGGTATGTTTAAATGTTTTACTTATGAAGAGTTTCACCCCAATCACAAATACGATATCGAACGCCATGCAATAGATTTCTTTCATTTTTATCTAAATTTTGAAAATGATTTTTACAAATCATTCTTAACCAAAAAAGCTGAAGAAGCTGATTGGCATTTTCATTTCCGACACGCATTTAGCTCGTTTCAAGTGATCAATTTCAGTATTAAAAGTTTGACATTTGACACTGAAAAAGCAGTAGTTCAGTTCGAATGTGATTTTGTGGGAACAGTTGAAGGCGATATATCTTCGCTCCGCTTTGAGGGTATGGGAGAAATGAAGCTGCTTTATCAATGGGATTATTGGTGTATTGATAGCATTAATTTACCGAAAAGCACAATCTGTTAAAATGAAAACATTACAAATTAATTTATGAAATCACAAATTCAATTATTCGAAGAAAAGAAAGTTCGTACAATTTGGGACGAGGAACGTGAAGAATGGTATTTTTCAGTAACTGATGTTATTGAAGTTTTAACAGGTACAGACCGTCCGCGTAAATACTGGAACGACTTGAAAAAGAAACTCAAAGTGGAAGGAAGTGAACTGTCCGAAAAAATCGGACAGTTGAAAATGAAAGCTCCTGATGGGAAAATGCGACTTACTGATGTCGCAAACACCGACCAACTTTTTCGTCTCATTCAATCTATTCCTTCACCCAAAGCAGAACCTTTTAAACTCTGGATTGCTCAGGTTGCCAAAGAGCGTTTAGATCAAATGCAAGACCCCGAATTGTCGATAGAACAAGCCATGATGGATTACAAACGGCTGGGTTATTCGGACAACTGGATAAATCAACGCCTGAAAAGTATAGAAATCCGTAAAGACCTGACCGACGAATGGAAGTCGAGAGGATTGGAAGAAGGCCTTCATTTTGCAACACTTACCGATATTATTTACAAAACCTGGGCGGATAAAACATCCAAAGAGTACAAGCAATACAAAGGATTGAAGAAGGAAAACCTGCGCGACAACATGACGAATGCCGAACTGGTATTAAATATGCTGGCTGAACTTTCTACCAAGCAAATTTCCGAAACCTCCAATCCTGAAACCTTGGATGAGCATGCCCAAATTGCCAAACAGGGTGGCGAAATTGCCCGTAATGCCCGCATGGAACTGGAAGCTAAAACAGGGCAGAAGGTTGTGTCACCATTGAATGCAAAAAAGGGGATTTTGAAAAGTGGGGAAATTGAAATAAAGGAATAAGGTTTTGTTCAACTTTTCTCCAACTTAAATCTGACTCTCCATCTGCCATTTTCGAAATCGTGACTGATAATTTCAAATTTTCCTATTTCTGATGTATTTTCAACATGCTGCCCGATACACGCACAAGCATCATAATCACCAACTTTGATAATCCTTAAAGTATCTGAAGCTTCAGCAGATAATTTGGACAAGTCTACAATTTTTGATGCTTCATTTTTACTCATCAATGTTTCGAAAACAGGCAGATTCATTGCAATGACTTTGTTTACCTGATCAGAAACGGCATCAATTTGTTCCGGTGTTGGAGCCTCCTGCAAATAATAATCACATTTCGATTTTTTCTTTTCAATATGTGCATTGACTGAACGACCGCAGCCGAACATCCTGACCATGGTTTGGTTTAATATGTGCTCGGCGGTATGCATCGGACGGTGATAGTCTTTTTTGGCTTCGTTGAGGATTGTTTCTTCTGTCATTGTCGTTGATGGTTTATATAAACCGGGGTTGCCGACTGAACTGCAACCCCGGTTAATCATTTTTTACTGTTTATTCATTCAGGAATAAATACCTTGCCATCACAATGACAAAGAGTACATACATCATCCAGTGTACTTTTTTACCCTGTCCGGTAACAACCTTCAGCAGGGTGTAAGCAATAATACCGCCGGCAATACCGTTTCCGATGCTGTAGGTAAGCGGCATCAGAATTAAAGTGAGAAATGCGGGGAAAGCTTCAGTGAAATCATTGAAGTTAATATCTACTACCGATGATGCCATCAGAACACCCACGATGATGAGTGCCGGCGCTGTGGCAGCTGTTGGTATAATTCCTGCTATCGGAGCTAAAACAAGCGCTAACAGGAAAATGATACCGGTTGTAACTGCTGTAAGTCCTGTACGTCCACCTTCGCCGATTCCGGCAGCACTTTCAACATAGGCTGTAACTGTACTGGTTCCCATCAGCGCACCAAAAGATACGCCAACTGCATCCACCAACATTGCTTTGCCGATTTTCGGAGAATTACCATCTTTATCAATAAGTCCGGCTTTATTGGCAGTTCCGACCAGCGTACCAAAAGTATCAAATAATTCCACAAAGGTAAATGTAAATACTACCGTCCAGATTCCCATCTCCAGGGCACCCATGATATCAAGCTGACCAACAGCCAGTTTGCTGAAATCAGGTAAGCTGAAGAAAGTGAATGTTTCGGGTATAACAGTTACACCCATCGGAATACCAATCAGGGTTGCAGCAACGATACCAATTAACAGAGAACCTTTGACATGCAAAGCCATCATAATGGCAGTAATTCCCAAACCAATCAAACATAAAACCATGGATGGGTTACTAAAACTTCCCATGCCGATGTTCCACTCAAAAAATTTAAGGGTGGTTGGCGCTGCACTCTTTCCCAATGCCTCGAGGGTGGGAGGTATGACACTTGCCGATACTACCATGATTTCAGATAATTTGAATCCAATGATGGTGATGAAGAGTCCGATACCCACTGTAATGGCTTTTTTAATGGAATCAGGAACAGCAATTACGAGAATCTGACGTATTTTGGTAACTGTCAGCAGTATGAAAATAACACCTGAGATGAAAACCGCACCGAGAGCTGTTTGCCAGGGCAT
>JBILFS010000208.1:0-4484 GCA_044351455.1 Paludibacter sp.
ATACCCGGTTTTTGATTCAATATTTAATAATGATGATTTCAAATTGACTTCAGCAAATAAATCATAATTTTTGCCACTCACGAATTTCGCACCAAATCCGACTGAATAACTCAAAAGAATCGGGTTTGTCAGGTTGTTGATATTGCTTGTTTTATTATCAACATTGAAGGAACTTGCTTTGTGAAACTCTCTGGAACTCAATCTGAATCCCGGCAACAATCCCGTTTGTGCATAATAAATCGTTTTGTTGAAAACCGGTGTTTTTATTCTGAGCAAAAACGGAACCTCCATGGTGTATAAATTCATCAGAAAATTACTTTTAGTAGTCGGATCGAGCAGAGAAGCATTGTCGTATACATAACCGCCATTGATTCCAAAGTTTAAACCTGAAACAACCGATAAAAGTTTGTTGATATTATACTCCGCATTAAATCCAAGCTGGCCTGTCAGGGTCGCACCATCTGTATGTAAATCGTTGTGATTCACATTTAACCATGAAATTGTCGGGCTGATATTGAATCCGAATGACAGGTTTTCGGGGTTGGATACTGCAATATTCTCAATGATTTCCCTGTTTTCTTTATTGAAATCACTTAAAGTGTAATTATCCTGTGCATATAGTGTCGTAGAGATGATTGAAAGGGCAAAAATTAAACTTTTCTTCATGTGTTTATGTCTCTTTAGTTTACTTTACAAAAGTAAGTTTTTCATTTGAATTTCCCATATTATTAACAATAAAAAAGCTAAATTGATTTAATTGGTCAAACTGTTGATAACTCTTTGTGTAAATTTAATCAGGTTTCATATTTTTAAGTATCTTTGCATTAATATACCAGTAAAATGTTTCAATGAAGAATAGAATTATCCGGTTTTTGCTGTTTATTTTGATTACAGTAGTGGTTTCTTCCTGCATAACTGCAAGAAAAACGAACTATCTCCAAAAGCCGGGCAATGAGATTCCTTCCTATTCCCATTCTGATACCTATAGCGAATACAAAATTAAGTCGGGTGATAAACTTTACATTCGCATATACTCGACTCATGAAGAAACCAATAAGATTTTCAATAGAAACCTATCTCAGGGAGGTGGAGCTGCCGGAGGTGAGGGTAATGGCTCTTCAGCTGATTTGTCTTTTTTTACCGTTCAGGAAGATGGAACAATCTATTTTCCTACTGCAGGTGATATTTTGGTTCGGGATTTAACGATCAGAGAAGCAGGTCTGGCTGTAGAAAACTCACTTGGAAAATCATTTCAGATCAATTCTGTGGATTTAAAACTTGCCGGCAGGTATTTCAGTGTGATAAGTCAGAGTCGTGCCGGTCAGTTTTTTATGCAAAGGGAGAAAATCACTATTTTTCAGGCGATGGCCATGACAGGTGATTTGGGACAATATTCCGACAGAAGTAAAATCAGGATTATCAGAGAAACATCTCAGGGTACAATCATCAAAATATTTGATTTAAGAAGTAAGGATATCATCAATTCGGAGTTTTATTATATCGAACCGAATGATGTGATTTATATTCAGGATATGGATGAGCAGTTTTACAGCATTACCAATATGGCATCTTTGTTGTCGACGATCATTTCTTCCATGTCGTTTATTGCATTTATGGTTAAATTATTCACACCTGCATCCAGTTAGTATGAAAAATAAAGTTTACATATTGGCACTGCTTGCAATCGTTTCGGTACTGCTGACTTCCTGTTACAATTACCGGAGTGTGGGTTTGTTGCAGGGAAAGAAAATTGGTTTGCCTGAGTATGAAAAAACTGTCTATGTGCCTTATAAACTAAAGGTCAATGATGAGTTGATTTTTGATATGTTGTCGGCTGATGAAACTTTATATCCGCTTATTGCTGAGGGATTATCCCAATCGGGTGGTCAGGGGGGCCTGACATATCGTATTTATACCGACGGAACAGTTGATTTGCCATTCCTGAGAAAAATTCCTGTGGCCGGCCTGACCATCAGGGAAGCTACAGAGGTAATAGAAAAGAGGTACAAGGAAATATTGCCTGATGCTGCCATCAAACTGGTTCTGGCAAACAGGCAATTTACAGTAATCGGAGAAGGAGGTACCGGTGTTTTTTATATGAACCGTGATAAACTGACTATTTTTCAGGCGCTTGCATTGTCAGGCTTTGTGAGAGATGAAGCAGATTTCAGTAAAATAAAAATAATCAGGGAAACGGATCAGGGGTCGAAGATTCTGGAATTTGATTTGAGACCGATTAGTCTGATTGAATCAGAATATTATTATGTTTATCCCAATGATGTAATATATATTCAAAAAAGCAGTTCGAGTTTTTATAAAGTGAAGAATTATTCCGTATTTCTTGGTTTAATTTCAACATCGTTGACACTTTTACTCACTGCATTAACGTATTTCAAATGATAACATGCTGCTAAATAGAAATATAAGGTATGGAACAGGAATTAAATAAAAACGAAAAGCCCTTTTTAAAAGAGGAAGAGTCAACTTTTGACATTCTGGAATGGCTGAGTTTGTTTATTTCGCATTGGTATTTATTTGTTGTTGGTTTGATGATAGCTTTGGGCTTGTCGTTGATGCAAAACAGGAAGTGGATGCCGGTTTACAAATCTTCAGGTACAGTTATCATCGACGAAAGCAGGTCGATGATGAATAGTGCGCAGGTAATGATGCAGGGTTTCGGCGTACAGGAAAGTTATAGAAATATCAACAACCAGGTTATCATGATTAGCTCTAATGACCTGATAATGCGAGTAGTGGATAGCTTGCCTAATATGAAGGTCGAGTATATTTCCAAAGGTCGGTTCAGAACCAGAAATCTTTACAAAGAGAGTCCGATTACAATAACACCCGAATATATTGCAACAGAAGCTTATGGCATTGATTTTAAGATTAAACTTGGTCTGGATGGTTCAGTTGAAATAACAGAAGATGATAATATCCTCGGTGGTGATTTTAAAGTAAGAGGTCGTATTGGTGAACCTATCCGTCATAATCTTTTCTTTATAACGATTTATGATAACGAGAGCACTTACAGTGGAAGTGACTTGTATTTCAGGTTCCGGTCCAAAGAAGGATTAACATCGGATTTTGCAAACAGGATAGGCTTGAACTTTATAACTGAAGGATCATCTGTTCTGGAAATAGCATTGGCCAGTGAAACTCCTGCAAGGGATGTTGACTTTATCAATAAACTTTGTGAGGTTTATCTGATTTCAAATCTCGAGAGGAAAAATGATGCTGCCACCCGAACAATTGAATTTATCGACAAGCAGTTGGCTTTTGTGTCCGATTCCCTGACACGCTCACAGGATCAGTTAACAGAGTTCAGAAAAAAGAATAATATCATCAATGTTCAAACTTTTTCTGAAGAGTTAATTCAAAAAGCTACCGTTTATGATGGAGAACTGGTTCAAATGAAACTGAGAGAATCATATTTGAATTATCTTTCAAAATATATTAAGTCAAACCTGGATGATGGTTCTATTGTTGCACCAACAAGTCTGGGACTGAATGAGCCATTGCTCATGGAACTCATTAACAGGATAAATGATTTGATTCTCAGAAAGAATGAAATTACTGAAAAGAATTTGTATTATGCAAAATATACCCGCGAAATTACAAGTCTGAAATCTGCAATCAATGAGGTTGTACGGAATATGCAGGTTTCTCAAAACATTGAAAAAAGCGATTTGGATGCCCGGCTTTCCATTCTAAAGGATGAAATTGGCAAACTTCCGGAGAAGGAACTAACGATGATTGGTATCGAAAGAAATTACAGGATGAATGATAGTTATTATACATTATTCCTGCAGAAAAGAGCTGAAGCACAGATTCTTAAAGCATCAAATACTCCGGATAATAATATTCTGGATAAAGCAAGAACAACCAGTGTGACTAATTCAGCTGATCGTTCCAGAACAACCATGATGTTCCTTGTGCTCGGATTGTTAATTCCAACAATCTTTGTTATACTGAAGCAAATGATGAACTCTACCATCCGTTCAAACAAAGATGTGATTAAATATTGTTCATTCCCGCTTATTGGTATGGTAAGGCATACAACCACTGAGAGTCCTTATATTGTAGCCAATAATCCAAGGTCTTCCTTTACTGAAATGTTCCGTATCATCAGAACACGTATTGAGTTTCTGGTGAAAAGAAAAACGGACATTACCATCATGGTTACATCTTCCGAATCAGGTGATGGTAAAACATATTTCTGCATCAACCTTGCCTGTATTTATGCCATGGCAAGTCAGAAAACTTTGTTGATTGATATGGATATTCGTAAACCGAGCGTTTTCTCACGTTTGGGATGTTCGAATGCTTTAGGTCTTTCCAATTATTTAGCCGGTCAGTGCGATCTGGATGAAATTATCGTACGCCCGGAGGGTGCTGAATTTGATTTTATTACAGCTGGTACCGTGCCGCCAAATGCAGGTGAATTAATAAGATCAGCAAACCTTGCTTCCATGATGACGGAG
>JBILFS010000120.1:0-6180 GCA_044351455.1 Paludibacter sp.
TTTATAAATTAACATTCTGACTTCTTATAATAAAGTCAGGTTTAAACATAAAAGTGAAATTGTTGGGAAAATTAATATTTGACAAATTTATGGGTGCTTACAATATTGTCGTTCGAAATAGCTTTTAGCAGATATATTCCATTGCTCAATATTGAAACATCAATAGATTGCTGACCCAATATTCCATTAACAATCATTTTCTTACTACCCATGATATCGATAACTTCAATTGTTGTAACTTCTTTCAAACAATTAACAGTTAGTATATCTTGCACAGGATTTGGGAACAATCTTATCAATTGGCTTTCACCTTTTATCACATCAACATCAGTACCAACTCCCGAAACCTTTAAGTTGGTTATTTCAACTTCCTGATAGCCTCTGCTTGTATTAGTACAGCCCAATGCTATTGCCGATAGCTTATTAAATCGAATATCGCTTGAGGAAAGAGGAACACTTATTGTTCTTTTTATTTCCTCTGTGCCATCCATATAAGTACAATACATTTTAACTTCAGTGTTAGTAATGGTAATCTTTACAAATGCAGGAGTATTATTTTTCATGGCAAAACCACCAGGTACTATTGCTTTTCTGGCCCAACCGCAATTGTGAGTACATTCATTATTGTCCGGTGTTATAGTATTACGATTTTGACAAGCATAACTTTGTAAACCAGTGTGAGGAGTTTTTCCATCACAACCTAATATTCTTTTAGGTTCAGTATACCTTGTCCATATTGATGAAGCTGTATGCGGCTCTGCACCATTTACAGAACAATCTACTTCTGTATTATCACTAAGTGTACATCTTCTTATTGCATTTCCGGTATAATGAGGATGTATCCTAAATTGTACTCCTTCCATTATGCCCAGATTGCTTTCTTTAACTTCTTCATAAGCATACCCTTTTGGCATTCCAATCACTGAAATTCTAAAATCGCCTGTTCCCCAAAGTTCGTTTGGTGGTTCACTTGTGCCTGGATCGTATTTAGATCGCCAGTTAAATGTGATTTCAGCAGGTAACGATGCGGGTGTTATTTCTCTTACTACATGTCCTCTCTTTCCGGCAACATTTAATTTTATGTCTCCATTTGTGTTACTGAGTATTTGAATATTTGCCTTACCCAGATTTTCCTCTTCTGGTCCACTCATAAATTTCCATGTTGATATATCCGTTACGCTAGCTTCAGAAATCGAAAAATAATCGAATGTCAATTTGTAATTTGAACTTGCTGCATTTTTGCCAGTTACGGTAAAACGAATCGTATGGTTTCCAGTCGTAAGAACTTTGTTGCCCATATCGAATTCTATTTGTTGTGTAGAACTTGAGCTATATTGGTCACAGATACCCATATTAACACCATCCACTGAACCCTCACAAATACCCCGGCTTGAATTTCCCTTAAAATACATCTTGATGTTATAAGTTCCTTCCACAGCAACAGGCAACGTAAATTGTATCCATGAGCCCACAGCGGGTGAAACTAAATCTGAGAATTGAACATACGAATCGTTGCTGGCTCCTGTTTGTCCAGTGGCTATTACGGAAGTAATTGAAGATGTAAACGTTAAATTTTCAGCTTCAAACATGGTGGTTGGAACGGCAGCAGCGGCTTCAAAAGCACTATTTTTGCCAAATAAGCACAAAACAAATAAAGTAATTACAATCAGCCATTTTTGTCTAAAAACCTGTTGATTTTTAACATGTACCATAGATGGAATTATTTGAAGGATATGAAATTTTTTGTTATCCATAAAGCGAGGGTAATAAAATACCCTCGCTTATATGTTTTTTTAGATATTTAATGTCTAAATCACTTCCAGTCCTTATCTTACAACAATTTTTGAAACCAAAGTTTTACCATTTTCAGATGCTAAAAGTACAATATATATTCCATTTGTAAGATTCACATTCAATTTATTAGCAGCTTTTACTTCTAACAATTTTGTACCTTGTAAGTTGAATAACTCAATATTTCCAGTTTCCGAACAAATTACCTGATTGTTTCGATAAACAATTGAAGCATTATCTTTCAATGAAACCGTAGAAGTGGTTAAGGTACTGAAACTTTCGGAGGCAGCAGACTCAACAGAACTTGAAGTTGTTGTAGCATTACCAATAGCAATAACCTTGTAGGTATAAGTTGTGTTGGGTGATAGGTCAGTAATATCAGCAGAATTTGAAACAACACGAACAGATTTAACCAAAGTAGCACCACTATATAAATCAACAATATAACCTGAAGCATCAGTTACTGCTGCCCATCCTGCTGTAAAAGTTGTTGAAGTAAGATTTGATGCATTATTAACTGTAGTAGGAGCTGTAAGTGGAGTTAACACCGCACCAAAAGTATTGCCAACTACATAACCGTCTGTACATATCAACAAACTTAAGTTTGTAAGTGAAAAATCACGTGTTGCAGCATTTGTATATGTAGGAGCTGTTTCTAAAGTATTTGTTCCTACAGGATCAGTACCCGTAAATCCGGCAAGATAACAATTGTCAAAAGTAGCAACAGCAGTATTGGCAACATTATCAAAAATTGAATTTTTTATCGTTACTCCAACAGGAACCAATGGGTCGGTATAAACAAATCTAAGAACACTCTCAACGGCATCTTTCGAAATCATATTGTAAAATGTACAATGGTCAATGGTGGTTGTTCCTGAGTTTACACCTGAAAAATATATTGCATTTGCATTTGTAATTACAGTATTATTGCTGAAAGTTGAATTTTTGACATTGACAGTAACAGTATTGGGTGCAGATGCACTGATATTTAAACCTTTACCACCGCAGTTATTAAAAACGCAATTCTGAACATCCAAAACTCCGGATGTAGAGGCTGCAGCCATACGTATAACGCCATGACCGCTCGCATTTTTGAAATCATGAAAATAGCAATTAGTTAAATATATTTTTGGGTTAAGCCCAGTGTTATTATATATAAACATTCTAATATTACCAGTCGATGAATTTGTTCCGTCAAATTCAATTCCATCGAAGACCAATGTTAAACCTGCATTAACAGTAAATACATTCAGCGTACTTCCGGTACTTGTAGTGGTACTTCCATTAAAAATTGGTTTTACTGCAAGTCCAGATTTGGCACGAATCGTTGTATTTTTTACTAAAGTCATATTCGTCACATTGTTTGAAGATAATAGATACGTACCTCCCGATGTTACAAGTTCATAAATATCGGCAGCTCCCGATGCTCCTGTTGCAGACGTTAAGTCAGATCTTAATACGCTGGCTTCTGTTGGAATGTACTGAAAGACGACTTTATCATCTGTTTGAATGTAAAATGCAATTGACTTTGATGATTCAAGAGAATTAGTTTTAAGTGTACCATCGCCAATGGCAGTTACTGTGTACGTGTAATTTGCATTTTTCACCAGCGATAATCCGGTAATTGCTAAAGTAGCTGTCGTTTCACCTACTGCATTATGAGTAGAAACAAGACTGTTAGATGCATCATAAATTTTCACATCGTAACCGGTTGCTCCCGAAAGTGCTGCTAATGCTGTCCAGTTGGCAGTAAATCCGGTTGTTGATACTCCGCCAGGGGATTTCACTGTTGGTGTAGCAAGTTGCGTTTGTGCTGAAACAGCACTTGCCATAATTGTAATTAACAAAATAGCAAACATAGTAGTAATTTTTGTTCTCATGTTGATTTAATTTTTAAATTTATAAAGCAAAGATAATGTGTGAAATAGGCTCAACATTTCACGTATATTATTGATTTTGTATAGTATATTGCTTTGCTATAAACTATATACAACACCTGAATTAAAGTAAAGAAGCCCGATAAAAAATCGAGCTTCTTTTATTGGAGTGCTGGGCATTGTAGTATCACTCACTAGTTAAAAAAATCATTCAAACGGATTACGACGAACTATTTTAAAGACGAAAGCATGTTCGCAGGGCTTATTAACAGGAGTCTGAATACTTAAGCCTTTTTTTGACATCTCCCACTTCAATTCTTTGTTATCACCTAACAATGTAACAGATGCTATTTCTGTTGGATATAATCCTGTCCATGTTTTACCTTTAGGAGCAAGACTTTTAATAAGTATCTTATCACCTGGCCAATCTAAAACAGTTGCATAGAGATTATTATCTTTTACTGTAAATCGAATGTCCTCACTTGTATAGAGCAGGTCGTTCTTCTCGTTAAATTCGTTTCCACCTGGTTTATCGATTTTTGTCGGACCTTCGCCAGCAATACTCCAGGTAGTTGTTCCGTATATTGCTTCTCCATTAACTTCTAGCCACTTTCCAATACCTAATAATCGATCTTTCGCTTCTTTAGGTATAGTACCATCGGGCATTGGACCAACATTCAGTAACAAATAGCCATTTTTACTTACACGATCCACTAAATTGTCAACGAGGTTATTAACTGATTTGAATCCAAGTCCTTTGACATAACCCCAGCCTTGTCCATCATCAATTGATGTGTCTGTAATCCAGTCATAATAGGTCAGGTCAGGTTCCTGACCCAGCTCCCAATCGAGTAGCCCGGTCCCGGGAGGCAGGTCGTTCGATTTGTAAGTGACAATAACTTCTTTCTTATGAGCTAAGGCATTATTATAAAAATAGGCGAGCACGTCCTGCTTGTATGAATCTGTAATTAATTTCAAACCAAAATCGAACCAGATAAAATCAGGCCCATATTTATCAATTACTTCATAAATTTTCCCTTTCCAATTGTCAAGAAACGCTTTTGTAGGTAAAGCATACTTTTCATGGATTGGCCCATAAAGTCCCGAGTATTTTGGATCTCCACAATCGTAACGCTTGTCCCAGGTAGGAAAATAAAACCAAGCCTCAGCATGATGAAACGCAGCAACAAATTTCATATTGCGTTTTTTAATTGCCCTGGCAAGTTCCCCTACCACATCACGCTTTGGTCCCATTTTGGAGGCATTCCATTCCGAATATTTAGTATCCCACATAGCAAATCCGTCGTGGTGTTCTGCTACCGGTCCGGCAAACTTAGCACCCGCTTTTAAGAAAAGTTCTGCCCATTCGTCTGCATTGAATTTCTCACCGGTGAACATTGGAATAAAATCTTTATAACCAAATTTCTCCAGTGGACCATAAGTGGCTTCGTGATATTTTCTCTCCGGCCCCTGAGAATCCTCATAAAGTTTGTTTGCATACCACGTGCCGTTCGGTCCCTGAGCCGGAACGGAATAAACTCCCCAGTGGGTGTAAATGCCAAACTTACCATCTTTAAGCCATTGCGGTGTAGTGTGTTTCTTTAGAGAATTCCAGGTTGGCTGATAGTGAGTTTTAGCAGATAAGTAAGTTGGAAATATCATATTTATCTTCCATAATATTAATGTTATTACACTAATTGATTTAATAAATTTCATAATACTTTGTATCTTTGGGCAAAGTAATAATATTATTATAAAAAAAAAGAGACATATATAACGTCTCTTTTTTTTTATAATTAAGTTATTTTTACTTCAGTAAAACTTTATGAAAAATTCTTTCATTGTTATTTGTAATACCTACCAAATATAATCCTTTTGATGATGGAATTCTTGTTGTTCCTGAATTTATTCGAAGTGTCCTAATCAATCTACCAGTATAATCAAAGATGCTTAAAGTACTTTCGGATAATTGAGAATTTACAATGATATTATTTTCATCGGAGTATATATTAATTTCACTATTCAAAGAACTTTTTAAACCAGTATTAATCTTTGTCCAGCGTGGGTCACCGATTGGTTTGTTGTCAGATCCAATCAACAAATCTTTATTAGTTAACGTTAAATTCCATTTGCCATTCGTTGTATCAGCAAACAAAGGACCTACCGTTTTTGTATTTGTTGGATTGTATTTTGATAAATCTTCCAAAGAACTTGTACCTAAATTCCGTCCAAAATCAAAATAATTATGGTCTAAAACAAAAACTGAAGCACTATCCATATCCATATTTTTATCCATTTTTGAAAAAATTGAATTGGTTATCGATAATTTTTGTTTTACAGCAGCCTGATCTCCGGCAAAGGTGTAGCCTTTTTTACTGTTTAGCACACCAACACCTTCGAATCCATAAAAAGTACAATGATCAATTGTAATGTTATTTGCACCAGCATTAAAAGGCGCTGTAGTCATAGTAATTGGATCTATTACAACACTGCCTGCACCGAGTTCTAAAAA
>JBILFS010000224.1:0-4271 GCA_044351455.1 Paludibacter sp.
TTGCAAATTATCCTTTCCTAACAGACCGGATTCCATAGAAAAACCACATAACCCAAATCAGCAAAAAGTAATTTAAAAAAGCTGATCCGAATTATGTGGTCTTATTATTCAACCATTCATTAATCTTTTAGTTCAATGGCTTTATATTTAGGTACAAGGAATTTCATAACACTCCAACCTATCAGATAAGCAACAGCACAGAAAGAGAATACGATAAAATAACCTGCTTTTTCACCTTCAAAACCGAGAAGCATCATGGGTTGTCTCACATATTCAAATCCCTGAGCCAGCAATTCTTTGGTCATAACCACTTCGGAACCTTCAAAGATTGTTGTACCACGAGCAAAATCGAATAATACACCCGAACCTTTATTGATGAAAACTGATCCTAAACCACCTGCCATACCTCCGATACCAGTTACAGTAGCAATGGCACTTTTAGGGAACATATCTCCAACAGTAGAGAAGATGTTTGCAGACCAGGCCTGATGTGCAGCTCCGGCGATACCAATGATGATAATCGGAAACCAATAGGAATAGCCACCCAGGGGTTGTGCCAGAAGTGCCAACAGTGGGAAGAATGCAAATAGCAACATGGCTTTCATCCTTCCGGCATAAGGATTCATCCCTTTCTTTTCAACAAAATATGTTGGTAACCAACCACCTACAATGGATAGCAGTGTAATGATATATAGAATAAACAATGCAAACTGTGCCTTTGGATTGGATGATTCCAAACCATATACCGAACTCAGATATGCAGGCGTCCAGAATAAGTAGAACCACCAAACACCATCAGTCATAAATTTACCAAAAGCAAAAGCCCAGGTTTGTTTAAATGACAATGTTTTCATGAAACCAATTTTCCTTGCATCTGCTTTTCTTGCAGCTTCGGCACCTCCAACAGCATTCGTTTGATCCTGAAGAATATAATCAAGTTCAGCTTTATTAACCTTCGGATGAACTTCCGGTTTTTTATAACCAAACTGCCACCAACCCATCCAAACAAATCCGAGTGCACCGATAACAATAAATGCTGCTTCCCAACCCCATAATTTTGCAATCAATGGAATTGTAACCGGAGCAGCCAATGCACCTACGGTTGCACCGGCATTGAAAATACTGGTGGCAAGTGCTCTGTCTTTTTTAGGAAAATATTCAGCTGTTGCTTTAATGGCTGCAGGAAAGTTTCCTGCCTCACCAACGGCCAGTACCAAACGGGCAAAAATAAACAGGGTTACACTTACATTCAGAACTTTAGATATATCCTGCACTCCACCAATGATATGTCTGGCTTCTTCAAAACCAACAAACCACTGTCCTGCAACTATACCTGATGTGGCAATACCACAAAATGCGTGTAAAATTGCACCGATCGACCAGATAAAAATTGCCCACATGAAACCTTTCTTGGTATCCAACCAGTCAATAAACCGACCTGCGAGCAACATACTAATGGCATAAAACAACGAAAATAAGGATGTAATAGTACCATAATGTGTATTGGTCCAGTGAAATTCCGGAGCAATGAAATCTTTCCAGGTCAGGGATAATACCTGTCTGTCGAGATAATTGATGGTGGTTGCAAAGAAAAGCATTGCAACTATCTGCCATCTGTAATTAGTCATTTTCTGACCTGCTTCTTCTACGAATTTACTCATGATATTTTTTTAGGGGGTTATTTTTTAACTTTGGATATGATCGCAAAAACATCTTTGCAAAGTTGTGTGATTCCGTCCCAATTTCCGGCTTTGAGCATTTCTGCAGGAAAAAGATTGGAACCCATTCCCACACAGGTTACACCTGCATCGAACCAACTCTTAATATTGGCTTCTTCCGGTTTTACACCACCTGTAACCATCAGATTCGACCAGGGCATTGGTGCTTTAAGTCCCTTTACAAAACCGGCTCCGAGAACATCACCAGGGAATACCTTGCAAATATCACAACCAGCTTCCTGAGCAAAACCTACTTCTGAAACAGATCCACAACCAGGTGCATAAGGTATAAGTCTTCTGTTGGCTACTTTGGCAACATCAGGATTGAAAAGCGGTCCTACCAGAAAGTTAGCACCCAACTGAATATACAAACTTGCCGTAGGCGCATCCACAATCGAACCAATGCCCATAATCATTTCCGGACATTCCTTATTGGCGTATTTTACCAATTCACCAAAAACTTCGTGTGCAAAATCACCACGGTTAGTAAATTCAAAAGCGCGAACACCACCATTATAGCATGCCTTAAGGACATTCTTCGCAATATCAATATCACTGTGGTAGAATACCGGAACCATGCCGGTTTCTTTCATTATAGAAAGGACTTGTAATTTTGAAAAACGCATATTTTTTTATTTACAATTTAAAGATTTACAATTGGTAGTAAGATCATTTCAGTTTTAATTTACTTGAAGTCATTTTGATTTTTAATTGAAAATTGTACATCAACGTTGCACTCTACCGCTTGAATCGCCACCCATAAGTGCTTCAACTTCTTCTGTAGATACAAGGTTAAAGTCACCATTTACAGTGTGTTTTAATGCTGATGCTGCTACTGCAAACTCCAATGCTTCACCCTGGTTTGGTTTTGTTAATAATCCATGGATAACACCACCCGAAAATGAATCACCACCACCTACACGGTCGATAATTGGGTCTATGTCGTAACGTTTTGAAGTATAGAATTCTTTACCATCATAAATCATAGCTTTCCAACCGTTGTGTGTTGCAGAGAATGATTCGCGTAAAGTTGAAATCACATATTTGAAGTCAAACTCTTTAGCCATTTGCGCAAAAATTCCTTTGTAGCCTTCAGCATCGGTATGTCCACCTTCCACATCGGCATCAGGTTTAAAGCCTAAGCAAAGCTCCGCATCTTCTTCATTACCAATACATACATCAACATATTGCATTAGCGGACGCATGATAGATTGTGCCTTTTCTTTTGTCCACAATTTTTTGCGGAAATTTAAATCCACTGAAACTGTTACACCGTGACGTTTTGCTGCTTCGCAAGCCAGTTTTGTTAGTTCGGCGCCAGCATCAGAAATAGCAGGAGTAATACCCGACCAGTGGAACCAGTCAGCTCCCTGCATAATGGCATCGAAATCAAAATCCGAAGGTTTTGCTTCAGCAATAGCTGAATTTGAACGGTCGTAAATAACTTTACTTGGGCGCATGGAAGCACCTGTTTCAAGATAATAGATACCTACACGTTCGCCTCCACGTGCAATAAAATCTGTTTTAACACCGTATTTACGCAATGCATTAACGGCTGATTGTCCAATTTCGTGTTTTGGAAGTTTTGAAACAAAATAGGCTTCGTGTCCATAATTTGCACAACTTACAGCCACATTGGCTTCGCCACCACCATAAACGACATCAAATACATCCGATTGCACAAAACGTGTATTGCCCGGAGTTGATAAACGGAGCATAATTTCTCCTAATGTAACAATTTTTTTACTCATTTTAGAATGAAAAATTTATAATTATTCGATAACGGGATTTTATATTAGAAACTAATTAAAAACCGATGCAAAAATACAGGATTTATTATAATATAATGTATAAAAATTGACTTAAATTGGTTAAAAATTGTACAAATATCAGAAATTAAAGAACTTTTTTGCATTATTATAACTGATGTCTTCAACCATCTTTCCGATAAATTCAATTTCTGAATCCGGCAATAACCCCTGTTCAACGTCATTGCCTAATAAATTACACAATGTTCTGCGGAAATACTCATGGCGAGGGTAGGAGAGGAAACTGCGTGAATCGGTAAGCATACCTACAAATCGACTTAACAGACCAAGTACTGATAATGAGTTCATTTGTTTTTCCATGCCATCTTTCTGATCGAGGAACCACCAACCTGAACCAAACTGAATTTTTCCTGCAACTGATCCATCCTGAAAGTTTCCAATCATGGTTGCAATCATCTCGTTGTCGGTAGGGTTTAAGTTGTATAATATTGTTTTGGTAAGTTTATTATTTGAATCCAGGCTATTCAGGAATTTTGAAAGTGCTTTGGCTGTATTGAAAGTGCCAATTGAATCAAAACCTGTATCGGCACCTAACTGATTAAATAAACGGGTATTGTTGTTACGGATTGCTCCATAGTGAAATTGTTGTGTCCAGCCTTTTTCCCAGTCCATTTCTGCAAAAATAACCATCATGGCAGATTTGAATTTTTTAATTTCATCAAGACTTAACACTTGTCCACCATATACTTTATTAAAAATTGATTTAATTTCTGCTTCAGTATAA
>JBILFS010000121.1:0-6151 GCA_044351455.1 Paludibacter sp.
CATGATTCACGAGCAATGCCAGATCACTGTTTTCCATATCCCAGGTACGCCCTTTGCGAAATCCTTTGTAGGGTTCCGAGGTTGGTTCACTCCAGATGAAGCAGGAATTGGTGGCAAATCCTTCGATTTGAGAATTCATTCCCCTTTCGAGCGCCACACCGGCACCAACCATCACCACCAGCATGAATATACCCCAGAAAACCCCGAAGGCAGTCATCACACTCCTCGATTTATTGTGGGTGATGGTAATCCAGATTTCCTGGAATCTGTCTATGTCAAATAATTTTCTCATACTTCTTAATTTTCATCTTTCATTGCTTCGACAGGCTTAATTCTGACAGCCCTTCTGGCAGGAAGGTAACCTGCAATAATACCCGAAACCACCAGAATCAGTGTTGAAATATATACATAAGTCAGATTGACCGTTGGATTTTTGAATACCGACATACCCGTTTCAGATGGATTGGCAGCAGCCGATTGCTCCATGATGGCATTGATAAGTTCTGTCAGTCCGATTCCGGCCATCATTCCCACATATCCGAAGAATCCTGTAATTAATATCGATTCGATGATGATGGAAAAAAGGATTTGTCCCGGAGGTGCTCCAATCGCTTTTCTGATACCTATTTCCTTTGTTCTTTCTTTAACTGTTACAAGCATAATATTACTCACGCCTACAATCCCTGCAATCAGGGTTAAAATACCAATCACCGAAACAAAAATGGTTATCCCGTTGAAAATTTTCATCGTTTCCACATAATCCCGCTGCGAGTTCCATATCCACATTGCCTGTTCATCCTTCGGGTCGAAAATCATGGTTTGCGACATTTTTGTTTTTAAATTCTGATTGAAATTTTCATTTTGCTCAGTTGTTTCCAAATTATTGACAGTCATAGCGATACTCTCTAATTTCTTATCAGGATTGTAAATTAACTGCGCTGTTGAAAACGGAATATATGCATTTCCTCCACCCCATCTTTCCTTTTTTGTGTTGATACCAATCACCTGAAACATCACCTTATCTACTTTCAGATATTTTCCGAGAGCCGGTTCCTTTTTGAAAAGCACTTCTTTGATTTTATTATCCAGTACAATCACTTTTCTGTTGTTCAGAATATCCGATTCGTTGATAAAACGGCCGTTTCCCTGTTCAAATTTCAGATTCATCATGCCTGAATATTCCGGAATCACACCCCTTACCTGATAACTTCCGTATTCAGATTTATTGGTCAGCGTCAGAAACTTCTCTATCACAGGCGATTGCGCATTTGCTTCCACAATTTCCTGATCAACTTTGGTAAGTTCTTTTTCGGTCAGACTCGTTTTTCTTCCCGATTGATAACCCTTATATGGCATTGTAGTGCGTCCCGGCCATATCTGAACAGTATTGGTTGCACGCTGACTGAAATTACTCGTTACCCCGTTTTTCAATCCGTTTCCGGCTCCCAACAAAACAATCAGGATAAATATTCCCCAGGATACTGATAATCCTGTAAGAATCGTTCTCAGCTTGTTATGCTTCAAACCCGACCATATTTCCTGTAAAATATCCATGATGTATTTTATTTACTTTCAATACTTTCGATCATACCATCCTTGATATGAATAATCTTTTTGGTTGTATCCGCAACCGATTTCTCGTGCGTTACAATGATGGTGGTAATTCCCTGCTGATTCAAACCGGTTAACACATCCATCACTTCTTCCGTTGTTTTGCTATCGAGTGCTCCGGTGGGTTCATCTGCTAAAATTACAGCCGGATTGGTGATAATGGCTCTTGCAATGGCAACCCTTTGTTTCTGACCACCCGACATTTCTGTGGGCAGGTGATAAGCCCAGTCTTTGATTCCCATTTTATCCAGATATTCCATGGCCATGATATTCCGCTTCTTTCTGCTGATATTTCTGTAATACAGCGGCAAAGCTACATTCTCCAATGCATTCTTAAAATTGATAAGATTGAACGACTGAAAAACAAAACCTATCATCTCGTTTCGGTATCTGGCTGCCTGCTTTTCTGATAAATCCTTGATGAGCACATTGTTAAGTCTGTACTCACCTTTATCATAATTATCCAGTATCCCGAGGATGTTTAATAAGGTTGACTTTCCGGAACCAGATGCTCCCATGATGGAAACATAATCACCCGACTCAATAGTCAGATCGATGCCTTTCAAAACATGAAGCGATGTGGCTTCGGTATAATACGTTTTGTTGATATTGCTTAGCTGTATCATTCCTGTATATTTATGTAATCGGATGCAAATATATGGCATATTATAGTACCTTGCAATACATAGTACTATAAATGTGCGAATATTTTTTTGCACATTTTATTATTAGACTGATTTATTGGTGGTTATGGATTTGGGATGGAGAGATTTTTAATATAATTTAACAATTCAACATCCTACCTCGGGTTAAAACCGGGGGGAATTGACCTGATTTGGGATTAAACCACCGGTTGAAAACGGGGTGATTGAAACCGGGAGGAATCGATTCGTTACTTCAGTGTGCTGTTTATCTCATCAATATAATTCAGCAATTCTTCTTTTCCCATGGCTGTATCTGCTGAAGTTATAAAAACTGGTGGGATTTCTTCCCATGTTTCCATGAGTTTTTCTTTGTAACTATTGATTCTGATATTTAAATCCGATTTTGTAAGTTTATCAGCTTTTGTAAAAACAATAGAAAATGGAACACCACTGATACCCAGCCAGTTCATGAAATCCACATCAATTTTCTGTGGTTCGTGCCGGCAGTCGATCAACAAAAACAGACAAGTCAGTTGATCCCGCAGAAGAATGTAGGAGTCGATTATCTTTCTCAGTTTATCTTTGGTTGATTTACCTGTAGTAGCGAAACCATAGCCGGGTAAATCGACTAAATACCAGTTATTATTGATGATAAAATGATTGATCAACAAGGTTTTACCAGGCTTTGAGGATGTCATGGCCAGGTTCTTTCTGTTCGTTAACATATTGATCAGGGAAGATTTACCAACATTGGACCTGCCAATAAAAGCGTATTCGGGAAGTCCGTTTACCGGACATTTTTGTACGTCGGTATTACTGATGACGAACTCTGCTGTTTTTATTATCATACAATGAACTTATATATAATGCTATAAATGTAACTAAACCGTTGAGTAACAACAATTCATATCCTAATGCATAACCGGCATAGGTTTTCAGTAAGTAATCGGTTACAAAACAGAACAAAGGTGCAAACACTGCTATCCACGGTATATGTTTATCTGCAGGTTTTATTTTAGTGAAAAGTCCGGCTGCAAATAGTCCGAGCAACGGACCATAGGTATACGAAGCCATGATATAAATGGCATCGATGACGCTTGTATTATTTACCAACCGGAAAACATAAATTATCAGGATAAAAAACAGGGTAAATGCTGCATGCACAAACATTCTTGTACGTTTTGCCCTTTTTTCACTATGATTTGGTTTTCCAAGTATATCCACATAAAATGAGGTGGTTAGTGAGGCAAGTGCTGAATCGGCACTCGATAAAGCTGCTGCTGCTATGCCAATAACAAAAAGCAATAAAAGATAAATACTGAAATGATTATTAGCCATGAAGGGTAAAATCTGATCAGCCTTTTCGGGCAAAGCAATCTGATTGGAGGTTGCAAATTGTAAAACAGCAAATCCCAGCAGCAAAAACATGAAATTTACCGGAATGAAAGCTAAACCATACCAACGCATATTTTTCTGAGCATCAGGCAAAGTCTTACAGGTCAGGTTCTTTTGCATCATGTCCTGATCGAGACCCGTCATAACGATGGCAATGAGTATACCGCTGACAAATTGTTTTACGAAATGCTGTTTGCTGATCCAGTCGTCCCATACAAAAATGCGGGTTAGATCACTATCGTACCATTGTTTCCAGAAGGCTGTTTCTGAAGTATCAACGGTACTAACCATTTGAATTGTCATCAGCAGGAGTGCAACTACTAATATTATAGCCTGAAGGAAATCTGTCCATAAAATACTTTTTATGCCACTCTGAAATGAATACAACCAGATTATTACCAATATAAACAGAACTGTAAAGATAAACGGGATGTTAAAACTGTCGAATATCATGTTCTGCAGGATAATCGCAACAATATACAACCTGGCTGCAGCACCAGTAGATTTTGAAATGATGAATATCCATGCACCGGTTTTATGACTGTTCTTTCCGAATCTTTCATCAAGATAGGAATAAATACTGGTAAGATTGAGTTTATAATAAACCGGCAATAATACATAGGCAATAAACAGATAACCAACGAAAAAGCCCAAAACCGTTTGTAAATAAGTAAACTGTATACCTCCGACCATGCCCGGCACAGAAACAAAACTGACACCTGAAATAGAGGAGCCAATCATCCCCACCGCTACCAGCCACCAGGGTGATTTTTTTCCGGCAGTAAAAAACGATTCGTTATCAGAAGATTTTCGTCCTCCGATTCTTGCAACTATCCATATCAGGATAAAATACAAAACGACCGATAACAATATTAAACTTTCCTTCATATTTTTTGGGATTGCAAAGTTACACTATTTCGGACAAATAAGTAACATTTACTGGTATCGGATTTTTTTGTATTTTTGTAGTCGATTAAATATTGATAATGAATCAACAGCAATTTCCATCTTTATTATTAGAAGATGCAGTCAATGAGTTTTCCCGATTGCCGGGAATAGGACGTAAAACGGCACTCAGACTGGTTTTACATCTTCTTCGCCAACAGGAAGAAGAGGCTGAGAGATTCGGCAATACCATCATCAAACTCCGGAAGGAAATCTGTTATTGCAAAGTTTGTCATAATATCTCCGATACAGAAGTGTGCCGGATTTGCAGCAATCCTTCCAGAGATGGGTCTGTGGTGTGTGTGGTTGAAAATATCCGGGATGTGATGTCGATTGAAAACACCATGCAGTTCCGGGGTTTATACCATGTGTTGGGTGGCATCATTTCCCCGATGGATGGCATTGGTCCTTCCGACCTCGAAATTGCAAGTTTGATCGAAAGAATTGAAAAAGAGGAAATTAAGGAAGTAATTCTGGCGCTGAGTGCAACGATGGAGGGAGACACCACCAATTTCTACATCTTCAGAAAGCTGGCACAGTTTCATATTAAGATTACAACCATTGCCCGGGGTGTTGCTGTTGGCGATGCATTGGAATATACGGACGAAATAACATTAGGCAGGTCTATCCTCAACAGGGTGGAATTTAACGACACAATGAAATAAATAAAAAATGACACAAATTTTAAAGAAATTAAATATCTATTATTACAGCATTTACATTGCAGCGATTATCATTGCATACTTTGGCTATCAACTCTTTAACTCCGGATTTAGAATTGAAGAGAAAAGCGGTTCGGGAATTGTCATTTCATCAGCTTTGATTATCCTGATAATCGGCTCCATACCGCTCACTTTGTCGCTTTTCAATAAAAACCTGAAAAGAATCAATGAAGAAGCAGACATGAAAATCCGCCTCGAACGATACAGAAAAGCCTCGCAAATCCGCCTTGCCATCATTGGGAGCGGTTTTGTTCTGGGTATTTTCCTGTTTTTCATAATGCATTCACAATCGATGATTTTCTGTGCTGGTATCGCTGCCATTGCTTTGTTTTTCTGCAAGCCGGCTGAAGTGAAAATAATTTCTGATTTAAAAATTGAAGACCCTGATAATTTATAATATACCATATGATTCCAAGTGATATGATTATCGCCGTAGATTTCGACGGCACCATTGTTACCCATGAATATCCGAAAATAGGCAGAGAAATTCCGTTTGCAATTGATACATTGAAAAAATTGCAGGAAGATTTTCACCTGAGATTGATCCTGTGGACTGTCAGAGAGGGCAGTTTATTGCAGGAAGCGGTGGATTATTGTAAAAAACGAGGATTGGAGTTTTATGCTGTTAATTCTAATTTCCCGGAAGAAAAACGGGATAAGATGGAATCCAGAAAACTGAAAGCGGATTTGTTTATCGACGACAGGAATCTGGGTGGTTTGCCCGACTGGGGAATTATTTACCAGATGATTGCCAGCGGAAATCAATTCAATCTGCAGGCTTTTTCAACGCCTTATGTCGGCGAAGAATATAATACGGGTAAGAAAAAGGGTTTC